>DASTKD010000033.1:0-3972 GCA_035716135.1 Ktedonobacteraceae bacterium | reverse complement strand
CAGGCCAACGGCAACGGAGCAGACCCGATGACGGATAAGCAAGAAGTGGCATCGCTGGAAACCGTGTAGAACGTGCCGTAGGGGAAGGCCACCTCTGTTCGGTTGTCAAAAACCATTAGGAACGCCCTCGCGGGCGTCCGGGGATGGGCGTCCGGCTTAATCAAGCTGTTGATGCAAGAACTGGATGGTACGCTCCCAGGCAAGGTGAGCGGCCCCGGCATCATACTCAGGGCGATTGTCCTCGAAGAACCAGTGTTTGGTGCCAGGGTACGTATAGAAGGTGGCCTGCCTCCCCGCAGCCTGGAGCGTCCGCTCCATCTCCGCGACCGATTCAGCCGACTCGAAGGGGTCATGCTCCGCGAAGTGGCAGAGGTAGGCAGCCTTCGCGCTGCCATAGTCCGGCTCGCTCCAGGCGGTATAAAAGATCACAACTGCGGCGATCTCTTCGGCCAGGTTGACGGACGTGTCGAGCGCGTAAGCGCCTCCCAGCGAGAAGCCGATGAGGCCGAACTTGCTTTGACCGCCCGCCTGATGGGTCGCGGTGTGTTGGCGCAGGAGCTGCAATGCCGCCTTGATGTCGCCGCGCCACCGCTCCATATCCCGATCCAGCGCCCCGGCCAACGCTTTCGCTTCATCAACCGATGCGGTCGTCTTGCCTTGATAGAGGTCGAGAGCGAGCGCCACGAAGCCCGCCTCAGCGAGCCGATCACAGACCCGCTGAAACGGCTCCGTCAATCCCCACCAGGCATGGAGAACCAGCACACCCGGTCCACTACCATGCGCAGCAGGTTCGGCCAGATAGCCGCTGATTGTTCTCCCATTAACTTGAAATTCTCTCATATTGCTCTCCTTAAATACTCAAGAAACACTCCGCTTTAAGAAGCGCAGACACACATATTCTTTTTTGTATATGCTGAATGCGCTTACTCGCCGCTCTCACCGGCTTTCGCCCGGGGAACCCAATCAGAGACTCCATCCGTGGCGTTCTGTCCAAGAAACAGGTTCAACTGGGCCGCATGTTCCTGCACATGGCGCATGTTGTACAAGAGTAGCTCTAAATAGCTCACCCGCCCTCCCTCGATCCAGGGGTAGTAATCGACCTGCTGGTGCGCTTTCTCGTCTGACAACTCGGTAATCGTTGTCTGGCACTTCTGGCGCAGATTCACCAGATAGGCGCGTAGTTCCTCCTTCGTATAGGGCCGTTCGGGCAGCACCCATACGGGGTCGGCCTCAGTCCAGATAAAGGGAGCCGGGGGAGCAAATTCCTCCTCCCGGGAGCCGGTGAGATACAGGTCGAGCCAGAAGAGGGTGTGATAGGTGATATACCAGAATGTCCCATATTTCGGTGCCTCAGAGTCGGTCCAGAGATGCCCCTGCCAGAGTGTATCAGGGCAGGCCACCAGGGCATTTTCGAGCATGTCGATCGTCGCGCCGAACTGCTGCCAGAGGGCAGTCCTCCACAGGAAGTCCATCTGTATACCTCCAGGTGTTATGCGAATTCTCACTTCAGGAAGTATAGCACGGATGTTCTTTTTTGTACACCCAAACTTTCTTCCCCGTCCAGAGTTTGTGAATGATTGCCAGGAAAGGGGGAGATGCTGGGCAGGAAGGCGACCGCAAGGGTCGCCTTCCTGCTCACCAAATGTTCAGAGACAGAGGTAGCCGATACGATTGGTTAGCTGGACGAGGGCGACTCAAGCGTCCTCTCCCACCACGTCATCCGCCCACGTCCATACGGATAACCTGCCCTATTTGACACCAACAAGGTTTTACGTATTCTGCGCCTTGTTGTACAGGGTGTACCATGTATCATCGTAGTAAGGCGAGAACATGTGGCCGGGCTGGATGCTGCTGGTGAAGTCGTTGTGGCCGTTGAGGTACCATTTGCCGTCGCTCAAGATGAACCAGGGACCGCCGCTGGAGCCGCCGGTCATGTTGCAGGGGATGGAGATGACCAGGCCACCCGCGTGCTGCCAGCTTCGGGCGGATTGGCGCTCGCACGATTGGCGCGTCTGCCCGTCGAACTGACCGGCGGCAGGGTAGCCATAAGCATAGAATGGCGTATTGAGCTGCTGGTTATAGGCCCAACCGGCACCGCCGACCGCATCGGTCAGGTTGCCCTTACTATTAGGAGAGACGATAGCCATGCCGAAATCTTGATGCAGGTCGCCGGGGCTGGCACCTATCCAGCCGGAGGGAACCTCCAGTTCGCGCGCGGCCCAGCAGCCATAGGGCGTTTGACCGTGATCGTACTGGGGGCAGAAGATCAAGTTGCGCACCCAGTCGCCGTTCCAGTACAGGCAGTGGCCGGCGGTGTCAACCGTATTATGGTTGGAACTGACGATGGCGGTACCAGAGCAGACCATGTTTTGACCGGAGGCGTTGGTAAAGAAGACTTTGCCAACGGTCGAGAGAGGATAGGCGAGAGTGCCACCGGATGGCTGCTGCCCCTCTTGCCGCGCCGCCTTGCCCGCGCTGGTATCGACGCTGGCCTGAGTGAAATCGGACGTAGCGCCACTATTGTCGATCAGTTGATCGCCGTCGATGGCGCTGCTCATGTTCGTGGGCGTCCAGTAACTGACGACGGTGGTGGGATTGCTATCGAGTGCGTGTTCACTTATGCCGTCCGAGGAAGAACCTGTCACCCAGCCGACCACAAATTGCCCGAAGACCAGCAGGTACAGCGCGTACACGACGGCCAGCAAGCCTAGCAACGCCTTGCCGGTGGGAAACTTTTTCCTGAATCTATATTGCGGCGGCATGGTGCCTCTCTCTTTCAGCAAACATGGGACATACTAGACTTTCGGGCGTTTGGGGCGTTTTTTGCCACGCTTGAGACCTTTGACCTTCGGCATTTCAGCAGGTTTGGCGTCGCGCATCTTCTCGTCGGTCCAGTACTTGAGCGCATCTTCAGCAGGAGTATCTATCTTATGGCTGGCAACCGCGCCCGCATCATCAGATTTCGCCGGGCGTTTGCGCGCCGCCGCCAGGTACAGACCGGCCAGCAGGCCAATCAAAACGACGCCAACCAGAGGCAGGCGAACAAATCTATATTGTTGTGACATCATGCCTCTCTCTTTCCATGTACAGCTTTTCCCTGTGATAAGTATACCGCACACATCCTGTAGGGACAAGGGGCGGCTGTCATGCAACTATCTTGCAGAGCCTTACGTGTTACAACAGTATATCTTTTTGTGGACAGGAGGACAGAATCACATAAAGAGTAAAAGGAGTAATAAGATATGAGTTATCAACCTTATCCACCCGAACCGGATGCGCAGGGATACCAGGCACCGCCGCCCTATGAAGCGCCAACCGAAAGACAGCCGTATCCCGTCTATGGCGCATCTCATACACCACAAGGCGAAGGGACGAACGCGCAAAACCAGTATCAGAACTATGGAGGCCCGGCGGGCAATGAAGGTGATCGGCACACGCCCTCGTATGTGGACGAGAATGCGCGACGCGCCAACCTGCGCGGCAGGATTACCAGCATCATCTACTTTATTCTGGGCGTGCTGGAAGTAATCTTGCTGCTGCGTCTCTTGCTGCGATTGCTGGGCGCGAACGAAGCCAGTGGTTTCGTCGTATTCATATATAACCTGAGCCACATCTTTGTGGCACCTTTCAACGGCATCTTCAACGACCAGGCCCTGGGTCGCAGTATCTTTGAGACCTCTACATTGATCGCCATGATCGTCTATGCTCTGCTGGCCTGGGGCATCGCGTCGCTGGCGCGGCTCATATTCGCCCCCACCAATTCCGCCAGAGGGTAATACACGCGCCTCCGTCCTGATGAATATTACCGACTACCATCGGAAATGTCATCCTGCGTCCTGTAGGGACAAGGGGCGGATGTGGGGTTGGGCGGGGGCCTTGTGCTTGTCCTCGTGGCGTCGTGATTCGTTGGGGTTGCGTGATACCACACCGGATACCGTACCCCGACGAGGACAAGCACAAGGCCCCCACATC
>DASTKD010000032.1:0-6187 GCA_035716135.1 Ktedonobacteraceae bacterium | reverse complement strand
GGACAGGCGCTACGAACTGGCGGCTTACACATTGCGAGCTTCTCCTTTTTACACCTTCCGGCGCGTCATTTTGCCACTCATTCGTCCGGCGCTGCTCTCCGGTATGGGGCTGGCGTGGGCGCGCGCCCTGGGAGAACTGGGCGCGACCATCACCTTTGCGGGCAACTTTCCTGGCATCACCGAAACCACACCCATCGCGGTCTACATCACTGCCGAGAGCGACCTGGAATCGGCAGTCGCGCTTTCGGTGGTGCTGCTCGCCATTTCATTCGCCTTACTGCTCGCCCTGCGCCTGGGCCGCAACAAAATACAGGGGTAAATACTGGAAGCGGGACGGCGCAAAAGAACACAACAAAGAGGCTACTATCTCCAATTATTAGATGTAGCCTCTCGGAAATGCATTGTCAGCGGCTCAGTAGAGGGATACGCGCAGGACTAGCCGGGCTGGCGGGAGCGGCGCTGTTTGCGGCGCTGCGCGGCCGCTTTGCGCTTGCGGCGCGCCTGCGGGCTTTCGTAGTGCGTGCGGCGACGCGCCTCGGAAAGCACCCCATCTTGCTGAACTTTGCGATTAAAGCGCTTGAGCGCTTGCTCAAACGAATCTCCTGGATTTACTTTTACTTCACTCATATGATATTACCAACGCGATCTTCGATCATCACTTCGGCCAGACTTCTGCGGCTGATAGCAATCACTACAATAAACAGGCTTATCGCTGCGGGGTTGGAATGGCACTTGCGCCTCGTTGCCGCAACTCGAACAAGTGACGGTATACATCTGGCGAGGTTCGCGCGCGCCACCGCCGCGACTGCCATATCCGCCACCGGACTGCCCTTTACGAGCCGCGCGGCACGACGGACAACGGGTTGGAGCATTCGTCAGATTATGACTGGCGTAAAATTCCTGCTCACCAACGGTGAAGACAAATTCCTGATTGCAATCACGACAATACAGGGTCTGATCACTCAATGACATGATTTCTCTCAATTTCTGGATTAGAATCCCAACTTCTTCTCGTGTATTGCGCCGTTTGCTCTGTACTCGCTTAGACTGACTGGCATAAATAACAGGCGCACAAGCTGTTCAGGACACCGGGACGCTCTACAACGCCACACGAGTATAACATACCGCGTCGCAAAATGCACTAGTTCTTTGACAAATTTCCCAGCGATACAGAAAAACGGGCATATGGTATAATAGGCGTCATTGACAACGCGAGCCTTTATTTTTGCTGAAGCGGAGACAAGTTGACTATGCCGACACGCGAAGATGCTTACATCTTAATGACCACCCATGTTCAAAACGAAAACCTGCGCAAGCACATGTACGCGGTGGAAGCCGCCATGCGTTTCTATGCCCGAAAATATGGTGAAGACGAAGAATTATGGGCTATAACGGGTCTGTTGCACGATGCCGATTACGAAGAATATCCCGACCTGCGCGAGCATACCCAGATACTGGCCGGCTGGCTGCGCGAGGGCGGCTATGACGATCGCATTACTTATGCAATTCTGGCGCACAACGATCTGAACGTGGCAACCGAGCCGCGCAATAACCTGCTTTCCCATGCCTTATTTGCCTGCGATGAAGTCACCGGCATGATTACCGCGACTGCTCTGGTGCGTCCTACCAGAAGCGTTTTCGGCCTGGAAGTCGCGTCTGTGCGCAAGAAGATGAAGTCCAAAGGCTTCGCGGCTGGCGTCAACCGCGACGACCTGATTAACGGAGCCGCCGAACTGGACATAGACCTGGACGAACACATTGCCAACGTCATCGAAGCCATGTCCAGCGTCGCTGACGCGCTCGGCCTGGTTGGTATACAGGAATCGGCGACGTTGGGGTAATACATATAGTGAGCATTTCCCAAATAAGCAGGTATCCACTCCACCCCTGTCATCCTGAGCGCAGCGAAGGATCTGCGCACGACTCGGCCAGAGATCCTTCGCTGCGCTCAGGATGACAGGCCGGAGATACTGCTATTATTTGGGAAAAGTGCATAATCGCGTCCCTACAACAATGAACATGCAACAATCATCACAAGCTCGACAGCGCCTTTTCACGGCGAGTGAAGTGGCTGAATATGAATATTGTCCCCTGGTCTGGTGGCATGAGCAATTCGAGCCACTGGCTCAGTCTGACACGGAAGAACTGTTCGCGCGCCTGGTCGAACTGGAGCATGAGTATGGCTCGCAGGCCACTGCGCTGCCAGAATATGATACGGTCGAGAAACTGCTGCTGCGTATGGGCGCTTTTGAAGAGGGACGCCAGCAGCACGCCGACCACGCCGAAGAGGTTGCGGAGATCGAAGAGGAAGCGCGCGTAGGTGTCAGCACCGGACGCTATACGCGCCTGCTGACCATCGTTATAGCCACACTGGTCATACTGGCCCTGTTACTGATCGTCGCCGCCGTATTGCTAAGGTGAGGATGCACTATGCTCAACACCATTCTGCTTTCAATCGGACTTGGTCTGCTGCTGGCAGCCTCCGCCCTGCTTATGCTGAGGTTGAACGAGCGGCGCGTCCAGCGCGGGCGGTTGATCGCGGAAAAGCAGCGCGCGCTCGGTCTGCCGGAGGGCAAACTGGTGTACGAGGACGCGGATGGGCAGGGCGGGACGCTCTCATCGCGCGATTATCCCCTGGTGGGCAAGCCCGATTACGTGGTGCAGTTGCCCAATGGACGCCCCGTACCCGTCGAACTCAAGCTCAATGTGCATGATGCCAGCGCGCCATTTAGCAATCACATCGTGCAGGTAGCGGCGTACTGCCTGATCCTGGAGGATTATTTTGAGCAGCCGCCAACGCATGGCATCTTGCGCTACGCCGACTGCGAATTTACCGTCGAGTACACGCCCGCGCTACGCAAAAAGGTGATCCGTTTGCTCACTGAAATGGCGAAGTGTAGCGAGCAACAGCGCCCGGCCTTGAAAGGTCAGGTGGTCAAGAAATGTCGCCCCTGCACTTTCAAGGCTATTTGCCCGGTGGGGAAAAATAAATAATACCGCGCCTTTCGCGCGCGAAATACCCCTCTATTTTTGAGAAGGAAAGCAGGCAGGCTATGGCAAACGAAACAATCGAACTGATCGGTCATATCATCGACTCCTGGACGCTGCCGCGTGTTTGGGACATCATTATGGATCGCGGCGGCAATTTCGCCGTCGAAGAAATGCGCATTGGCACGCATAAGACCGACCCAAGTTATGCGCGTATGAAGGTCGAGGCTCCCAGCGAAGAGATGTTGGAATTGATCCTTTCCGAGCTTATGCAATTTGGAGCCGTGCTGGTGCAGGGCAACGATGCGCAGACGGAGCTGGTTGAGCAGCGCGGCGTGTTGCCCGCGAAGTTCTACTCGACTACCAATCTTCCCACTCAGGTGCGCCTGCATGGTCAATGGGTCGATGTCGAGCAGATCGAGATGGATGTGGCCGTCGTGATTGATCGCGCCCATAATCGCGCCTTCGTCAAACCGATGCACGAAGTCGAGGTTGGCGACGAAGTGGTTGTCGGCCATGGAGGTATTCGCGTCATCCCATTCGAGCGCGCTCGTGACCGCGAGGCATTTGCCTTTATGCAAAGCAACGTCTCTTCCGAAAAAGTGAAGGTGCTGGCAATTCATGAAATCGCGCAGCAGATGCGCGAGACACGCTTACGCAAAGGCAAGATTCTCTTTGTACTTGGTCCGGCAGTCATCCATACCGGCGCGGGTCGCTATATCGCCGACCTGATCCGGCGCGATTACATCCAGGTCATTTTTGGTGGCAATGCCATCATCACGCATGACATCGAATCCGCCCTTTTTGGCACCTCTCTGGGCGTCAACCTGCAAAGCGGCGAGCAGGTAGAGGGCGGCCACCGCAACCATTTACGCGCCATCAACGCCATACGCGCCATCGGCTCCGTAGACAAAGCCATAGAGTCGGGCCTGCTAAAAGAGGGCATCACCTATGAAGTCAAAAAGCATGGTGTGAAGATGGTGCTGGCCGGCTCCATCCGCGACGATGGCCCCATGCCCGGCGTCATCAACGATATGCAGGAGGCCCAGAACGCCATGCGCAAAGCCCTGCCCGGCGTCGAAATGTGCATCATCGTGGCCTCCATGCTACACGCCATCGCCACCGGCAACCTGCTCCCCGCCACCGTGCGCACCGTCGTCGTCGATATTAACCCCTCAGTCGTAACGAAATTGGCCGATAGAGGCAGTTTCCAGGCGGCGGGATTGATTACCGATGCAGAGTTGTTCTTGAGAGAGTTGGCGGAGGCGTTGGCTTAAAAGTCTGTGTAATAAGTATGACTCAATATTCACAGACGACCTGCCCCGAACCAGTACGCACACAAATCAATAACCTGGTTGCCACATTTCAGCAAATGTTGAGCAGCAACCTCGTTGGCATTTACCTGCATGGCTCGCTGGCGATAGGCTGCTTCAACCCGCAGCGCAGCGATATTGACCTGCTAGTCGTTACGCGGAATGGCATGGCAGTCGAAACCAAACGGGATGTTGTGCAATATCTGTTGGCGAACTCGTTGTCACCTTCACCCCTCGAGATCAGTTTCCTGGTGCAAAAGGATATACACCCGTTCCAACATCCACTGCCATATGATCTGCACTACAGTGAAAGCTGGCGCGAACGATATACACGGGCATTGGCAGATGGAACATGGAACGATGAAAAGAAGTATGACAATGACCTCTCGGCCCATCTCACCATTACTCATGTCAGGGGTATTTGTCTGGATGGGGAGCCTATCGACAAGGTGTTTCCTCCCGTTCCGCCAGTCCATTATACTGCTTCAATTCTGGGCGATTTCAAAGATGCGAACGCCCAACGGCAACAGATGCCCGTCTATTTCACGTTGAACTCCTGCCGCGTGCTGGCTTATTTGCGCGAGGGATATATCTGCTCCAAAGACGAGGGAGGCGCATGGGGATTACAAACATTGCCGGCGGAATTACATGCAGTCGTTAAGCAGGCACTGGAAGCGTATCGTGGGAATTTGCCGGACACCCCGTTTGATGAGGCCGCATTAACACGGTTTGCTCATTACATGGAGTACAGCATCAAACCTACATGCTAGCCAACCGAGATGATTTTTAACGGCCAAAGACGATACTTGTACGAAATCGGTTGCCTCCGTCCCGATGAAAGTTACCGACCAAAACCGGGAATGGCGTCTCCCCGTCCTGTAGGGACGGAGACACGTTTGATGGTTAATAATCGTCACTCAAATTTTCACCGGCATCACAACATTGGGAAAATCCCGGTTCCCATCGTCTATTTAATCGAAAGGAAGTGTCTCAATGGTTCAACTGAGAACGTAGAGACACTTTTATAAAGGGATACTATTATGATGCCATACTTAAACGAATTGCATTTAAGAGAGCGTATAGACGAACGAAACCGGAACCCTCAAAAGTTCTCAAGGAAATCAGCCCTTATAGGACTTGCCATTGTTCTCATCGTTACTATAGGAGGCATCGTCCTTCTCTATACTCTCCATCAGCTCTGAGAGGATACGCTTTTCTTGCGGCTGTAATGCCTGCGCGCCTTGGCCTGGTTGCCGCAAGTTTCCATGTCGCACCAGCGGCGGCTGTGGTTCTTGCTGATGTCCAGAAAAAGCCAGTGGCAATCTTCGGCGGCGCAGGCGCGCACATCATGCAATTTATCCGAGGTCAGCAGGTCCGCCGCCGAACGCACGAGCAACCAGTTTATACGTTCCAGCCTGTCAGCGTCGCTATTTGCGCTCCAATCCCAGCGAAAACCATCTTGCTCCTCGCCCGTGATACAGGCGTGTGACATGGCTCGCGCCAGCGTAGCATTCAACAGGGTCATATCGTCCTGCTGCGGCATCTCATCTTCCGCGATAGTGTAAAAGACGCGATACATTGCCTCGCGCAAACTTGTTGCGTTATGCAATACCTCTAACGCTATTTGAGGATGTTGCTCTGCGATACGTAAAAGTTGTTGTGCCTCGTCCTCTTGCAAGATGTGCATGTATAATCCCCACGCCAGCAAATCGCTATAGCTATGCAGCAGCTCGTTCCTGTTAGTATTATTGCGATCTTGCAAGGTATGCGTGAAGTCCAGGCAAAGCCAGTTGCCTGGAATGTCATCAAATTTCGGTATAGGTACGCTCATGCTCTTCTCTCTCAATGTTACGCATGGCGACCGCAAGGGTCGCCACTACTATACA
>DASTKD010000031.1:0-15500 GCA_035716135.1 Ktedonobacteraceae bacterium | reverse complement strand
CATCCTGGAAGTTGGTAGCCAGCACGGACTGTGGCGCGCCGTTGATGTAGTGATTACCATGCACGATCTTACCGAACATCTGGATGGCGTTTTTGATGCTCGGGTCTGTCCAGGGGATCTGATGCTGGTACCACTTATCATACAGGGTCGGGCCATTCAGGTTGAGATAAATCTGGTCCACCCAGTCGGCGGCAGGCCAGCCACTCGAGGCTGAACTCTCCACGCCCAGCGCCCAGGGATATTTACCGCTGCTGGCGATCTTGTCCGACAGCGTAATCAGGTCATCAAAGGTCTGGGGAATCGTGTAACCCAGCGCCTGAAACTGTTTGGGGCTATACCAGATCGTACCTTTGGTATTGGCCTTGGGGAACACAGCATAATAATGGCCGTTGTATGAGCCGAAGTCGATCCAGCTCTGCGCGTAGTTCTGTTTGAGCGCGTTCATGTCGAAGAAGGAGTCCAGCGCTATCAGTTTCCCCTCTTTGGCTAACGTCTGGAACTCCGGCAGTGATGGCATTCCGGCCACGTCTGGCGGATTGCCGCCTCTGACGCGCGTGGTCAGCACGGCCAGCAAGTCGCGCGTCGACTCGACTTTGACCGAGATGCCGGTCTTTGCCTTGAAAGCGTCGTTGATGGCGTTGAACGAATCCAGTTCTTCCGCGACATACTCGGTCAATACGTCGATAGAGGTGACTTTGGCCGGAGTGTTGGAGCTGGAGCCGCCACAGGCATCGAGCAGGGCAGCCGCCGCGCTCACCGAGAGTCCCGCCGCCACAGCGCGCTGCATGAACTCACGGCGATTGAGCCTGTGGTGTAGAGTGAAATCTTCTACAATTTGATCCAATGAGTTCCGTTGATGACGATCAAAAATAGGCATGGTGTCCTCCCTTATTTGGCCTATCATCCAATGACTGCGCTCGCAACCCCGACAATACGGCGCAAAACGCCTCTTCCTTGCCTGGGGAACGTACACGCCCTTAGAGCGTACAAGGAAACCACTTCCTGTAGAACGTCTTTGCGGGGGCTTTTATGGGGCTACTCTCGCCATCCAGTAGAATAGATCAGGTAATACGGCCCGATTTGCGGTGGCTCTCGACATCCATACATTGCCTGTCACTTTTTCTCTATTTCACCTGTCTCTAGTAGTAGGAAGCATTTTCTTTCACTTACCTGTATACGATGCTATGTAGCAACGCCCACCGAGTACTTCAGGGAGGTAAAAAATGATCAACATGCTCCCCAACGAGCAATTGAGGCGCGAGCGTCAGCGTCGCGGGTGGTCCCGGCAGTATGTGGCAGAGCAGATTGGTGTAGCCGATCCCAAAACCATCGGACGCTGGGAACGCGGAGTGGCATTTCCCAGTTCTTATTTCTTACAGCGGCTCTGTACGCTCTATGGCATGTTTGCCCAGGATTTGGGGTTATTTCCCGCGGAACATCAAGCCTCCATACATGCTGGTACCGGGCAACCAGAGACGCCGGAGCTTACCACGTCGGCTGATGCTGGCAAAACGCCCCTCGCGCATGAATTTATTTCGCATAATCATATGCAGCGTATCAGCGATGGTATTATCTGGGCCAGTCTCGGACTGCGGCCAAATGTATCAGACCTGCTGGGCAGATGGGGAACCCTGCTCGACATCTCTGCCAGTGATATGCAACAGTAGCAAACAGTTGCGACGCGAGCGATCTGGTCAGTCCAATCAGAGTAGTGTATTATTAAGGAGAAACAGCACACCTTTGTGCAGCCATGCACCGGCAGAAGAGCCTTATTTAAGAAGAGAGGATATGCTCAAATATGGAGTACGGAATACCAGATACTCCCTCATCCGCGTCAGGCAGACTTCCTGATGAGCATAACCTTGTGCTGCGAGCGAAAGACGGCGACCAGTTGGCTTTCGAGATCCTCTATGAGCGATATAACGACCGTATATGCCGCTACTTAACCCGTATGGCTGGCGACGATGGCATCGGGTGCGAACTCACACAGGAGGTTTTTTTGAAGGCGTGGGAAGCGTTGCCGGGTCTGCGCGATCCGGCACGCTTCGCTAGCTGGCTCTATCGCATTGCGACCAACCGCGTCTATAACCATCAAGAACACGCCAAACTGCTCCATATAATTCCCTGGGAAGAGTATGCAACGCGAGCGGAAACGCCCAGCCTGGCGGGGCCGGAGAAACAGGTAGAGGAATCTGAGTTGCTGAAACTGGCCCTGGCGCGTGTCTCGCCAACCTACCGCCCATGTCTTATTTTATACGTGGTCGAAGAGTATTCACAACGGCAAATAGCTGAATTGCTACAGATAAAAGAATCATCGATAGGAAAATACGTCAGCCGGGGGAAAGAGGAATTGCGTCAGATATACCGGCGGCTCACGAACGAGCCAGGTGCTTCAATAAGAGGAGGAAAGCGGGGCTAATGAGAAACCAACCACCCTGCATTGCCTGGGCCGAAAAACTCGCGCTGAGACGAGAAGACCTTTCGCCCGCTGATCGCGCCGCGCTTGATGCGCATCTACAAACCTGTTCAGCATGTGAAGCAGCTCAGGAAGACTATCATTTTCTCGATTCCCGCCTGCGCGCGCTCCCGCTTTCTCCGCTCAAACCTTTCCCGCGCCTCTCCACGCAGATTTCTGCGCATGATGATGCAACAACAGACATCCCGGAAAAAGTCAGGGTTCGTGACACCGATAGCCTTCCCCGCGTCTCTTTGCCGGTCAGGCGCAGGTCTGCCAGTCACCTGGCTTTCATATTGCAACGCGCCATTCCCGTTACGCTCGTTGCAACGCTTATACTGGCCCTGCTGACAATCTTTGGCTTTCAAATCATCAGCCGTACCGGTTTTCATGCGACTGGAAGCACCATCCTCTCCTATCAAGGACACAGCGACTATGTAGATGCTGTCGCGTGGTCTCCCAACGGTCAATATATCGCATCGGGCGGTTGGGATGGCATCGTGCAGGTCTGGGATGCGCAAACGGGAGCCAGCATCATCACATATCGAGGGCAAAGCGACGTTGTGAGCGCCGTGGCCTGGTCGCCCGACGGGCAATATATTGCTTCGGCCAGCTGGGATGGCACCGTGCGCGTCTGGAATGCTTTCACCGGACAACTGCGCACCCTCTACACGAACCACACCGACATCGTCAGCGCCCTCTCCTGGTCTCCTAATGGTCAATATATCGCCTCCGCCAGTTGGGATTCCACGGTACAGGTCTGGTACGCGCTCACAGGAGAGACCATCCGTGTCTACAGAGGACATACAGAATTTGGACATGGCGAATTCGTAGACGCCGTCGCCTGGTCTCCCAACGGGCAATACATCGCTTCTGGAGATAGAAGTAACACGATAAAAGTCTGGGACCCATTCAGCGGCAAAACACTTATGACCGACGACGAATTTAACTGGGACGGCGGCATCGTTGAGGCCATCGCCTGGTCTCCCGATGGAACCAGAATCGCAGTCGGCAGCAGGGACAAGAGCGTGCGCATCTGGCAAGCTTTCAATGGTCAGCTTCTCCTGAACTACAGCAGACACACCAATGAAGTCAGCGCCCTGGCCTGGTCGCCCAACGGTCGCTACATCGCCTCGGGCAGTTGGGATTCCACGGTGCAGGTCTGGAACGCCAGTACAGGAGCGACCATTTATACGTACCGGGGCCATAACAACACCGTCGCCGCCCTGGCCTGGTCGCCCAACGGTCGCTACATCGCCTCGGGCAGCTGGGACCGCACCGTCCAGGTCTGGTATGCACCTCCATCCCCCGCGCGATGATGCTGTTGCCTGACGAATTTTCCCATCGGAACTGTATCGGCTGTCACCCCTTGCCGCCCCCTGTCATTCTGAGCGAAGCGAAGAATCTCTCGTCCCATCACAGGAGATCCTTCGCTTCGCTCAGGATGACAAGCTAAGCGAAGGATGACATTCACGACGTTGGTTGGTTCAGCAAAATTCATTATGACGTGGAAACGCGAGTTTCTCGCACCACCTGCGCAAATCGTTCCCCCAACAACGTCTCAAGATATGGCGTGACGCCCCAGTAGCTTTTCAGGGCGAGATATTCACGAATATACTCAGGATTGCCGGGGGGCAGGCGATGTATGGCGCGAATCATCAGGTTTTTGTCGGTATGCTCGGCGGCGATAAATTCGACAACGTCGGTTTTGTAGCCCATGATGCGCAGGATGAGCGCGCGAAAGGTGTCTGTGAGTATATCAGCAAGGCGTTTTTTGAGGATACCATCCTGAAAAACAGGGGCAAAGGGCGCGACGGCGTGGAGTTGTTCATGCAGGTGGTGATGGCAACAAGGAGCGGCGAGAATCAGGCGCGACCCCGCGCGTATGCCCTGGAAAAGCGCTTCATCGGTGGCTGTATCGCAAGCATGTAGGGCCAGCACAATATCTGGTGGTGTCTCCGGCGCGTAGTCGATAATGGCCGACTTCTGAAAACACGCCTCTGAGAAGCCCAGTTGCGCGCTTTGCCGACTATCCTTCTGTATCAACGCCCCGTTGACATCGATGCCCACCAGGCGCGCCGGGATATGCCGCACCTCATTGAGATAGTGATACACGGCAAAGGCGAGATAGGCCGAACCGCAGCCACAATCGAGAATCTGCACCGGCGTCGTTTCAAAACGCTGCAATTCATCCGTGTGTTCGAGCAGCTTGAGAAATTCGTTGATCTGCGTAAACTTGGCCTGCATGGTGGGACGCACTTTACCCTGCGCATCCATAATGCCCGTTGCCTGTAAAAAAGCGTCGGGCCGGTCGGCTGGCAGCAACAGGTTCTTGCGCTGATCGTGCGCGAGATTGGGAGCCTCGCCGCTCGGAGCGCGGCGCGTGATAGCCTTCCCTTTCTTCGTGAACTGCACATGCAGGGTCTCGCTTAAAGATTGCGCGGCAATGCTATGGAAAGGTAAGGCCAGCAGTTCGTCGAGCTTTGCTCCGGCTTCGCCGTTGCGATAATTTTTAGTAATATCCTGTTTCTGCGTGAAGTACGAGAACTGGAGGTAACGCTCGTTTTTAATGCGCACAGGACGCACGATCACCTGTCGCCAGGGCAAAATTGGTTCGCGTATCTGACCTTTCATGGTCAGCCGCACGAACTGCTCCTCATCCAGGACAATACGTTTGATCTGTTCTTTATAATCGGTGTTCATTGTTATTTGACTATCAGTACTGGACAGGCGGCTTTTTCTATCAAGGAATGGCTGACGCTGCCCATGATGGCGCTGCGCAACGTACTGAGGCCGCGCGTGCCAACCACGATGATGTCGGCGTGCGTATCTTGCGCCGCCTGCAAAATACCCTCGTCCACGCGGGTATGTTCCACAACGCGCCCGGAGACGCTGATATCAGGCGATGTCACCAGGTTGCGAATCTCCGCGACGGCGCGATTGACGATATCCTCCGCATGTGCAAGCTCTTCCGATTTCGCCTCTTCCACAAATACCGGGGACAACTCAATCGGATTCTCCGGCGTCAAGACCGACGCCCCCAGAGGCGTGGGCGTCACTCGCAGGTGAACATAAACAACGGTGACTTCTGCCTGCTGGCGGCGATCCGCAACCTGTGCGCTAAACCGAACAGCACGCTCAGCGTTTTCTGAACCATCGGTTGGAACAAGCACATGATGTATCATCACCAAAACCCCTTTCTGTCTTGCACATAGCTTCTTTTCTCTTTTAGTCTATCTCACTGAGAGGATAACGTCCAGAGAAATCAGCAATATTACTGAGAAAAGCTTCACAATTTGAAGTTTTGTGACAATTTGTTACGCATAACACTTTCCTTTTGCGCCCCGTTTCTGCTATACTTGCACACAACATATATATTCTTATAGAATCCAGTATTATGTGCGCCCACTGTTAGCAGCGCGGCGATTGAAAAAAGACTTTAAGTATATAGGCCACCGGTAACAACAATACCTGAAGCTTGAACACAATGCGAAAGGCAGCAACCGACATAGATGTCGCAACATACGAAAATACGTCACAAGCAACACAATTCTGGCAGCCATCTCCCTTTCAAAATAGTTGGATATAGTATCCCCTGCGAACGGCACCCCGCGCGCAACGAAGATAGTTACTTTATCGAACACGAAGGCGGGCTGGTCGCGGTATTCGATGGCGTCGGGGGAAGCGCTGCTGGAGAGATTGCGGCCCAAACAGCCAGGCGCGCTTCGCGTCGCAAGTGGTATCAGGAGCTACACGAAATACAGCAGGGATCAGCATTAAAGAAAGGCATCGTTAATTGCAACGCGACTGACTACTGCGCCGTGTTGCAACGTTTAATTGAAACAGCAGATGAAGAGGTGCGAACCGAGGGAGCGCGCGAGGCGGGTACTGATGATCTTGCGACAACGGTGGCGATGGCGTTGCTCTGCCAGGGTTCCGAAAGTAATGCCTACACGCTGTTTTACGGGCATGTGGGCGACAGCCGCGTCTACCTGCTGCACGAAAATGAACTGCTCAAACGTCTCACAACGGACGATGGTTTGTTGGGCAGGCTGGTAGAAAGCCAGATGGTGGAAGAAGAGGACGCGCGGCGCATCGACCAGGCTATGCGCTCTGAGGAACTTTCCGAAGTGGAATTTAGCTACTTCCGCCTGCGTGGCGGCATCACCCAGGCTCTGGGTGGCCCCGTACCGCCCACCATCCATCTCAATTCTATTCCTATTCTGATTGGAGATCGTGTCCTGCTCTGCACCGATGGCATCCATGATAACCTCACCGATAACGAAATCGAGACGATTCTGCGCAACTCGTCGCGTGACGCCGCCGCTCGCAACCTCGTCACGCATTCCCTGAATCGTTCGCGCGAAGAACGTCATGTAACCGTGCGCGCCAAACCGGATGATATGAGCGCGATTGTGATTACCCGTCGTTTCTGAGCAGTTGTCGATACATCAAGCCAGCCATGCTCCGAAAGGCACCAACCAATCCTACCCGTTCCGCGCGTTGATTTACTGAAGGCTCGATAAACTAACCTGACAGTGGAGTAAGTGTAATGATCCCTCAAGATGATTTTACCCCCTTTGGATACCTGGATAACCCCTACCATTCGTGGAAGCTCAATCCGAGCGGGGTGTTGCGCTCAATGGAGCCGCTCGGCATGGGCTGGCATGTGCCGAACCTGGGCAGCTATGTCAACAATCAGTTTCAATATACCGCTCATCTCACCATTGGCCTGAAAATTGGCAAGACAGTGCTTGTCACACCCGATGATTTCCGCCGCCAGAAATGCGTTATTAACAGCACACTGCACACGGCGAATCGCTTTGAATATAGTTGCGTGGTGCCGAAATATGGCATCACCCTCACAACGCGTTACTTTCTTGTGGATGAAGACGCGCTCGGCTGCATCCTGACCCTCTCGACGACTTCGACAACGCCTCAGCCTGTCACCTGCTACCTCATTCACCAGCATACGCACAATCCGCATACCAGCCGCCTGTGGGAACACGGATTTTACGCGCTGCAAGAACGCGCGCAGGGCTATGCCATGCTGGGTATTGCCAGCGAGGGCGATGTTTATACGCACGGAGCCAGCGCCGCTGATGGTAGCGCGCTCACTTGCGAAGTCATGGGATTTGGCGAGACGCTCGACGACATCTCAGCCTGGGCGCAGGGTGTACATATTCATCCACCAGCCATCACTCAGCGAGAGCAGGGGAGCGGCTGGCAACTACGCTCGCTGGCCTTGCCCTTTCTCCTGCAATTGGGCAGCGCATCTCCAACTACTCAGATCATCCATGCAGTTCTGGCACGTGGCGTCTCGCAGGATCAATCGCTTGAACGCTGGAAAGAGGGCATCGAAGGAATCACGCAGGCTGAAAAGGAGCATCGAAATTCCGACGAGGTGTTCTGGAACATGGCCCCACAACTGGCGGGAGACTGGCCTGCGCACTGGCGGCGTGGCTTTGTCTACGACTTTGAAACGCTGCGCATGGTGATGCGCTCCCCGTCTGGCATCATCCCGCATGTATGGGACGCTATGCAAATACAGGCCCCGCGCACTGTGCTGGCGGAGGCGGCGCTGGATACGCTTTTCCTCAGCTATGCCGATCCCGAACTGGCAGCGGAGGCGATTCTGGGGCATTTCGAGTCGTCACCGCACGCAAATCTGCCCTGTATGCGCGAGGACGGCAGCTTTAACATGGTGGCTGATGACGGGCAGGTTTGTGGCACCGCGCCCGAATGGGGCTTCCCACTCTGGTGTTGCGACCAGATATTTCGCCGCACGGGTGATCTGGCATGGTTGCGTCGCCTCTATCCGGGCGCGGCAGCTTATTTACGCTGGTGGCTGCAATATCGTAGCGACGCCGAAAGCTGGCTGGGCTACGCCTGCTCCTGGGAGAGCGGGCAGGATGTTTCGACGCGCTTCGGTCCTCAACAGACGGGAGGCAGCATCATCCAGCATGTGCGCCCCGTGGATTTGCAGGCCAGCATGGCGCAGGGAGCGACGATTTTAGCGCGTTGGGCCACCTTGCTCGCTGAAGAGGAGCATCCAGAAAATGAGGCATACCAGGTCGAAGCCGGGCGCTGGCTAAACGTCGCGGACGATTTCACCGCGAAAACACGGATGATGTGGCACAATGGCTGGTTCCGCGACTACGACGCGGTGGCTCAGGAATGGTCAGCCGAACAAGACGCGATGCATCTTTCTCCTGTCTTCTGTGGCGTGGCCGAACGAGGGCATATCGAACAACTGCGTCCCGCGCTGGCGCAACCCCCGGCCAATAACCCCTACTGGCGACCGCTCAGTTGGCCTCCCATCTTGATGACGGTGGCAGAAGCCGCCAGATCTGCTGGCATGGTATCCGAAGCGGCGGAACTGGCCTATCGCTTCATCGATGCCTCTTACCGCAGCATCGATAGCCGCGCGCGCGACGAATACGGCAACATACCGGGCGTGACGCGCGAAAATCGCCGCCTGGTCGAGCAAAAATGGGGCGTTGATTACGTGAACTCCGGCATCGAGGGCTACGGCTGGGGCGCGCTCAGCATCTTCCTGGTCATTCGCTACATCATGGGGCTAAAAGAGGATGAAGCCGGGGTATTGATGGTCGCACCCATGCTGCCCCAAACGCTGCGCAAGATTGGAGCGTCCCACAAAATTGGCCCGCTCCCCTGGGGCAAGCATATTTTGAACACGGAATGTCTCATAAGAGACGCGCAGGGCTACAGGATGCGCCTTGAGAGCGAAGAGCAGCGCTGGGAATGGGAAGGAAAATGGGGCGAGGCGAAAAAAATCACCCTCGATTGATGAGGTCGGGCCAATAAATAGGTAATAATACACAATCGTAGCGATTTGAGAAGTTTTCCATTGACAAATATAGCTCAATCTATAATAATTAGCATGGGTTTATTCCTATTTCTCTCCTCTATTTTCATTCTGATGAGCAACAGATGTTTGTCCGCTTTCCATCTTTGATTTTTTTGTCCTGGCACTTATAGAGAAAGGTGTAAAATAGTATGAATACGAATCCAGAGCAGACGAACAAGTATGAATTGCAGGAACTACTGGGGCGAGTCGGGATGGTCGAGGTTTGGAAAGCTTTTGATACCGGGGCGCGGCGCTACGTTGCTATCAAATTCCTGCATATTAATGCGCCAACTGACCTCAATTTTGTGACGCGCTTTCAGCATGAAACGCTGGCGATCGCGGCCTTATATCATCCTAATATCGTGCAGTACTACGATTTCTCCATCTTGCAATCTCCCGCGGCGGAGCAAACCACAGTTTCGATGGTCATGAATTATGTGGATGGCGGCACGCTGGCCGACTACATCCAGAACACCTCCCGCAAGGGAAAGTTTCTTTCCACTACCGATACTGTGCGCCTCTTTACATCTATCGCCACAGCCATTGGTTACGCACACGAGCATGGTATCATACATGGTCAGCTCAAACCGACCAATATCTTGCTCGATAAACGCGATACCTCGTATAACATCATGGGTATGCCGGTTGTCACCGACTTTGGCATAAATAAATTGCTCGGAATCGCGGCAGGCGCGACCGGCAATACGGGAAGCTGGCAGGGCGGCGTACCAATCTACATGTCTCCAGAACAAATCACGGGAGCGTCAGGCGACGCACGCAGCGATATCTACTCGCTCGGCATCATGCTTTACGAGATGTGCGCAGGCACGCCGCCCTTTCAGGGGAATAACGCGGCCACTGTCATGATGCAGCATATCAATACCGCCCCCACCTCGCCTGCCTTGATCAATCCGGGCGTGCCAGCCGCGCTCACAGCCATCATCATGCGTTGCATCGCCAAAGAACCGTGGGCGCGCTTCCCTACCATGTCCGCCCTGCTTGAAGCGCTCGCGCAGGTTGATGGCAATGAGACGATCGAGGCTTCCGCAACGCAATCCCTGGCGGTGAGCGCGAGCCAGCCCGATTACTCGGTCAAATCGATGGACCTACCAACCATCCTTACAAGGTCTCCCCTGCCGCCGGGTATGTATACCCCTTCGTCTCCGGGCATCAGTGGCGTTTCTTTCTCGCCACTTCCTCCGGGCATGTCGTCGCCCGGCTTTGCAGGACAGGGGAATCAAGCCGCTACTCCTTACTATTACACAACGCCTACTTCTCACGTTGGCTCGTCGCAGCCCTATCCCACGGCTCAGCCGGTTGGACAATTGACACCTATGCCACCTACCGCTTCTGTTGGGCCGCTTACGCCCATGCCAGCTACAGTGATAGCCGAACAACCGGCGCAAAGTCTTCCTGCCGCGCCCCCCATCCAGCCACCCGTTCCCGCTCCGGCGCGTAAACGTGGGGGACCTGCGCTACGGGTTGCCCTGATTGCGCTGGTGATCCTGGTGGTAATTGGCTCAGGTCTGGGCGCTTACCTGGCTTTCTTCTCGAAGGGTCCTTCTACCACGAAGACTCCACCCGCTACTACCGCGAGTTCTTCGACGGTCGGACATGCGTACTTCGTGAGCAGCGGGCTATTGATTCCAACTAGCACTAAAGGCATTACCGACCAGTTACAAATCAACCTGCAAAATATCCCGGCTCCCCCGGCGGGCAAAGCGTATTACGCCTGGCTCTTGAACGATACGGCATTACAATGGAACCCGGTCTATCTTGGCCGCTTAAATGTGAAAAATGGCGGAGCCGTTGATTTCTCTTACATGGGCGATACGACGAATCTGCTGGCGACCAATAGCCGCTTCCTTATCACTCAGGACGATGCAGCTTCGACGCCGGTCTCTCCCGACTCCGGCACGTATAGCTATTATGCGGCGTTCCCTGAGATCAAACACCAGTCGGGTAAATTTTCCTTTAGCCTCTACGATCACCTGCGCCACCTGCTGGCAACTGAACCGTCGCTCGCCGGGGTGGGACTGATCGGGGGTCTGGATACGTGGCTCTATCGCAATAGCCAGAAGATTCTGGAATGGACCGGCAGCGCCAGAGATGCTACTTTCGCTGGCAGTGGGCCTTTCATCAAGAACCAGCTCACTCGTATCCTGTGCTACCTGGATGGCGCGCGTTTTATCAGCCAGGACATTCCGGGCGCAACGTGCAGCGATCAAACCGTGGCGCTGGGCGCGAAAGTTGGCCTGCTATCGATCAAGAAAGGGTCCTTCGGCTACCTGCAACACATTAGCTCGCACTTGCACGAGCTAAGCACGCTGCCAGAAGCCACTACGGAGCAGAGAACGCTGGCTTTTCAAATCTTCCAGGCGATGGATACAGTGAATTTGAGATACACCTACCTGTACAACGATGTGGTGCAGCTCCTCCACATGACGTTCGCGCAATGGTCACAGCCAGCTGGCATCTCGCTCCTCGACAGCATCACCACACTGGCAAACGATGCGTTTGTCGGCCAGGTTGATCCGCAGGGTCATATCACCGACGGCGTGGCACAAATAAACTACGATATTCAGCGCCTGGCAACGTTTAATGTGAGAGCGTGTACAACGAGCAATCCCTGCTCCATTCAGTAGCGACATGTATTCAACCATAGATGTGAGGAAACGGCAATGAGTACAGAACCAGTGAGACGGCTTAGCAAATACGAGCTTCGGGGGCGACTTGGACATGGCGGCATGGCCGAAGTCTGGAAGGCATACGATACGCAGCTACAGCGTTATGTCGCTATTAAGCTGCTCCATGCCAATCTACAGGCCGATCCCAATTTTGTGACGCGCTTTCAGCAGGAAGCGCAGGTGATTGCATCCCTGCGCCATCCAAATATTGTGCAGATTCACGATTTTCAGGTATCTCAGCCTCCCGAATCAGACAGTCCTACCCCGTACATGGTGATGGAATACATCGAGGGTCACACGTTGGCGGATTACATCGCCAATACTTCCGCGCAGGGCAAAATTCCTTCTCCTGCTGAAATCGTTAATCTCTTCACCTCGATCAGTCTTGCCATTGACTTTGCCCACCAGAAAGGCATGATCCACCGCGATATTAAACCCGCCAATATCCTGTTGGATAAGCATAATACGACGCATAACCCCATGGGCGAACCCATTCTTACCGACTTTGGTCTTGCCAAGTTGCTGGGCGTATCAGCCGGAGCCATTACCGCCGCTCAGCCTGGCACGCCCCTGTATACTTCGCCCGAACAGGCGCGCGGCTACCCCGGCAACGAGCGCAGTGACCTCTATTCGCTGGGCGTCATTCTTTACGAAATAGTGACCGGTGTGCCGCCCTTCCGGGGTGATTCCCCGGCAGCGGTGCTTACGCAGCATCTCAACGCTACACCGACATCTCCCGTGCTTATCAATCCGAATATCCCGCCGGCCCTGACAATGGTTATGATGACGGCCCTTGCCAAAGACCCGAACGCGCGTTTTGCCCGCGCCGCCATCCTGACGGCTGCTATTGCCGAGGCGCTGAACGTGCCACTGCCTGAGAGCCTGGGTCAGCCCGCCTATCCACCAGATATGCGCAATATGCCGACCTACTTCCATTCATCCACCGCCAGTGGTGTAGCGCCGCTGGCGGCAACACGCAGCAATCCTGGCACACCCATGCCCGTTTACGCGACGCCACAACTTACACCCACCGCGTCGGTTTCCTGGCAGCCGCTTCTGACACCTGCATCCAGTGGAACCGCGCTGGCGGGAACCGCGCCGGTACATGTATCCTCACCATCGCCAGCGCCCGTACAGGCAACACCACTGGCCGTTGAGACGGCCCCGCCGCTTGTTCCCGCGCCGCCAACACCATCCGCGCCTCCCTCGTCACAATCCGCGAGACGCTGGAAGGGCATTTACACGGTTTTCGCTGCCCTGGTTATCCTGGCGCTGCTTGGTTCAGGAGTGGGAGCCTACTTCTTGTTCTTTCACCAAAACCAGACCCCCGCTGCCCCGATTTCAGTCGGGCAAGCTTACTTCCTGAGCAGCGGGCAATACAATTTTTCCACCGCTCAGGGTATCGCCGACGAATTGCAAATCCAGCTCCATAATATTCCTGCTTCCGCACCTGGCAAAAGCTATTATGCGTGGTTACTGGGAGACGAACATCCACATGTAGAACAGGATGCCAACCAGCCTCCGCTCAAGGTGACGCTGCCACTCTTGCTTGGGAAATTAAGCGTCGCTCAGGGTACTATCAGTTATCTTTACACGGCCCCCGATAACGATAACTTGATCTCGGTTGCGAGCCGCATGTTGATTACCGAACAGGATAGCAATAGCACACCGTCTTTCCCGGCGGCGGACCGCAGTACGTGGCGCTACTACGCGGCGATTCCGCAAGCGCCCTACGGACCTAAGCCACAATTGAGCGCGCTCGATCATATTCGTCACCTGTTCTATAAAGAGACCGTGCTTCCCGTGCTGGGATTATACGGCGGGTTAGATGTCTGGCTCTTCAGGAATACAGAAAAGGTGCTGGAATGGTCGATCAGCGCGCAAAGCGATTATCACCCTCTGGCCGCAGATATAGATCAAGGCGCTATACACAGCCTGGTTGTGCGCATCCTGGACTACCTGGACGGATCGCCGAATGTGGCTATCGACGTGCCGGGCGAGGGCATTGCTGCTGATAGAACCATTTCGCAGGTTGCATTGCTCTCGGTAGTTCCCGCGCAAAAGAACCGGACAGATGTTGGGCATAATCCTCCTGGCTACGTAGACCATGTCCAGTTGCACCTGCAAGGCGTGGTGGGCGCGCCCGACGCGACCCCGCAGATGCGCGCCACCGCCAACAAGATCATTATGGAGTTGCAAAACGCGAAGATGTGGCTAACCCAGGTGAGAACCGACGCGCAGCAGCTCGTCACGATGGATGCCAATCAATTAGCGCAGCCCTCATCGCTCACGCTGCTGAATGACATGCTGGCGAATGCTACCTACGCCTATACCGGGCAACTTAACCCACAGACCAACCAGGCATCGCCGGGCATTGTGCAGGCGCACTACGATATTCAACAGCTCGCGGCATTGACCCTCACAACGCAGCTACCGCAGAACATATGAGGGGGACTTAGCGAATATGGAGTCAGAGCGACTTGGCAAATATGAGATGGTGGAGCGACTGGGACACGGTGGCATGGGTGAAGTCTGGAAGGCACGCGATACTCAGTTGCGGCGTTTCGTGGCAATCAAGCTTTTGAATGCGGCCTATCAAGATAAGTCCGATTTTGTGACGCACTTTATGCGCGAGGCTCAGCTTGTGGCGTCGCTCCATCATCCTAATATTGTACAGATTCATGACTTCCAGCTTATCGACTCGCCAGACGCAAGCACTAAAGCCTATATGGTGATGGATTACGTCGAAGGCGGCACCCTGGCCGGCTATATTCGTGAAACGGTGCGCAAAGGCATCTTTCCTCCGGCTGCCGACATTGTTTACCTCTTTACCACCGTCGGTCTCGCCCTGGATTATGCGCATCAAAGGGGGATGATTCACCGCGACATCAAACCGGAGAATATTCTGCTGGACAAATCCGGGCCTACAGGCAAAGCTTTGGGAGAGCCAATCCTCACCGACTTCGGTATCGCCAGGCTGCAAGGCGCAAACGCTTCCACCCTGACGAACGCCTGGCTTGGCACGCCTCATTATATGTCGCCGGAGCAGGCAGAAGGTCGCGCGGTCAATGAGCGTTCCGACCTCTATTCACTCGGTATTGTCCTCTACGAAATACTTACCGGCATTACGCCCTTTCGCGGCGAAGGTCCCATCGCCATCATCATTCAGCACATGTTTGATAAGCCCACGCCACCGGACCTGATTAACCCGCACGTCTCGCCCGCGCTCTCCGCAGTTGTACTACAAAGCATCGCCAAAGACCCCGAAGCGCGTTTCCCCAGCGCCAGCGCCATGACGATAGCTCTGGCTCAGGCGTTCAACCTGCCGGTGCCTGCAAGCCTGAACGCGACCCGCCCTATCCCTGAACGACCGGATTACAACCCGCTCCAGCCGTCCAGAACAGCGCCGGTCATCCCGCCTCAATCGCCAACGCTTGCAGCGCCCGCGCAGTTTATTCCCGCGACGGCGAATTATGCGGAGCAGCGA
>DASTKD010000030.1:0-11619 GCA_035716135.1 Ktedonobacteraceae bacterium | reverse complement strand
CACGTCTTCCAGGCGCAGGATTTGCGCGACCGTGCTATCCACATCGCGCGTATAAGTAGTAGTCATCGATTGCACGGCGATAGGCGCATCGCCGCCAATCGCTACGTTGCCAACATGAATTTGCCGTGTTTTCCGTCGCATAATATATTTGCTCCATTGTATAAAACCAGATTGACCTAACTGCCCAGGTGGAGGACATCGTTTACCGTGATAACCACCATCAGGGTCAACAGAAGCGCCATACCAATAAAATTGATAAGCCCCTCTCGTTCGGGTTTGAGACGTTTGCCCCCGCGCAGAACTTCGATCAATACGAATAAGATGCGCCCGCCATCCAGAGCAGGTATCGGTAAAATGTTGATGATCGCCAGGTTGAGACTCAGGATAGCCGTAAGACTCAGAATAGGCCACCAGCCCAGGTCAGGGACGGTGGAGGCTATCTCACCTGTGATCTTGACGATGCCCACCGGTCCGGCAAGCTGTGGCTTAACTACGCCCCCGATCATCATAGCGATCTGGTTCACGAAGTCGCCAGTGACGCTAAAGGTATGCGCGACGCCCTTGAACGGAGCCTGCCAGACAGGGGAACTGACGAACACAATCTTTTCTTCGACGCCCATCGGCCCCTGACCTGCCGGCGGCTTCTCACGCACGTTGACCGTAACGGTGCTGGTCTGATTGCTCCCCTCGTGCCGTATCACCATTGTCAGCGGCAGCGTCTCGTGTTGCTGCTTATCCGCCGCAATCGCTTTGGTGACGACGTTCTGCAAATCGGAGAACTGCGGGGTCGGCTGACCGTTGACGGAGACAATGGTGTCTCCGGGCCGCAATCCCGCGACGGCGGCAGGCGAACCCTGCACAACTTTGCCGATAGCTGAGGGATAGGTTGGCTCGCCCAGGCTATAGGCAATCGTGAAGAGGATCATCGCCAGGATAACATTCATAGTCACACCGGCCACCAGCACGATAATGCGTTTGCCTGCCGTTTTCGCGGCGAAGCTCTGCGGATCATAATTGCCGCTCTCGTCGTTTATATCGCCATTCTCGCCTGGCATCCGCACGAAACCGCCGATGGGCAAGAAGTTGAGTGAATAGATAGTATGATGCTTTTCATTCTCAGAAGAGACCGTGCTATAACCACCACTCGTGCCACTAAAGGGCGATTGCTTTTCAGTGGCGTCGTAGCTATCTTCAGCGTTGCGCCTGCCACCGAGCCAGATCACTTCCCAACCGCCGGAATCGCGTTTGCGAAATCCTACCAGGCGCGGCGGAAAGCCCAGACCAAACTCTTCGACGCGGATGCCCGCCCATTTGGCTGTGATAAAGTGTCCAAATTCATGCACCAGGACGCATATGCCAAAGACCGGTATGGCGGCGAGTAAGAACCAGTTATTCATGCAATCTTCCTTATATCCTTCGTCTACGATCTGTGCTTATCATTGTTTTGATGCCAGTCTCTTCTCTATTATAGATTATAGCGTTTTCTCTCTAGATGAGAAGAGTATGATAAAGTTCCCTGGCGGTTTTACGCGCCCAGGCGGTTGTTTCCAGAATGGTTGGAATGTCCGGCTGCTGAATGGGCTGGTGACGTTCCAGCACGGCTTCGATCAGTTCAGCAATGCCGGGGAACGAGAGTTTGCCCGCCAGGAAGAGCGCCACGGCTTCTTCGTCGGCTCCTACCAGCACGCTGGGATAGGTGCCACCATATCGCGCCGCCTGGCGCGCCAGCTTGAAGCAAGGGAAACGCGCTACGTCCAGGCTTTCAAAGTTGAGCCGCGCCACTTCCGGCCAGCGCAGCTCGCGTATCAATCCTGTATCCGCCGTGTCCAGGCGCGCGGGATAGCTAAGAGCATCCTGAATGGGCAGGTGCATACTGGGCAGGCTGGCCTGCATCTTGAGAGAGCCATCGACAAACTCGACCATCGAATGAATGATACTTTCGGGCTGAACGACGACTTCTATTTGCTCGTAAGACACGTCGAAAAGCCAGTGCGCCTCGATGACCTCCAGCCCCTTATTCATGAGGGTCGCGGAGTCAATGGTGATTTTCGGTCCCATGTGCCAGGTGGGATGCGCCAGCGCCTGTTCAACCGTCACCCCGCGCACCTCTTCGGGTGTAGCGCGGCGAAACGGGCCACCGGAAGCCGTCAAGATCAAGCGCCTGACCTCGCCGGCGTTCTCACCGCGCAAACATTGCCAGATGGCGCTGTGTTCGCTATCCACAGGCAGAATTGGGACGTTGTGTTCCCGCGCGGCCTGCATCACCAGATGTCCGGCCATCACCAGCGTTTCTTTGTTAGCCAGGGCGATGGTTTTCCCGGCGTGAATAGCTGCCAGTGTGGGTCGCAAACCCATCAGGCCAGAGGTGGCCGCGACGACGATATCGACATCGGGATGCGTGGCTACCGCCAGCAAGCCCTGCTCGCCAATCAGCACACCAGGCAAGGCCGCGCGCGCGGCTCGTTCGTTTTCAGGCGTATCCGCGAAGCAGGCGACGAAGGCGGGATGAAATTCCCGCGCCTGCTGCGCCAGCAACTCAACGTTGCTACGCGCCGCCAGTGCGACCACCTGAAAATGTTCGGGGAAACAGCGCACAATATCGAGCGTCTGCCGCCCGATTGAGCCGGTACTGCCAAGCAATGCTATGCGCCTGGGAAAACTACTCATCTCGCTCTATCTCAACCTGTCAGGAACCCATCAAAATTGATGGGCGAACGCAGCGTTCTCTTGAACTCGTTCGCCCCTGATTTTCGTTTTGTCTACTATCGATCACTTCAAATGTAACGACATCATGGCATTTGCTACCACCTCTATTCTACCATGCAGAGTATCTAAAAGGAAACACGCGATGACCTTCTATTGTGTCACCGTGTGCTGCTCTATGCATCTGCGCAGGGTATTCGATCCAACCAGTGATTGCCAGGTTTACAGTTTGCCGATGAATTGCGCGAAGAAATAGACCACGATAACGGCGAAGAGCAGGCTATCGATGCGGTCGAGGATGCCGCCGTGTCCCGGCATAATCATCCCGCTATCTTTGACGTGCGTCTGGCGCTTGATGAGTGATTCGGCCAGGTCGCCCAGGGTACCGGCGACGCCAATCAACAGGCCGAGCAGGATCGCCAGGAACCAGTTTACGCCCAGAGGGCGAACGCTAAAGAGCAAAGCCGCCGCCACTGAAAAAATGAGACCGCCAACCACGCCTTCCCAGGTCTTGCCGGGGCTGATATTGGGCGCGAGTTTATGCCGTCCGAAGAAATGACCCGCGAAAAACGCGCCCGTGTCGAAACCCCATACCCCCAGCAGCAGCGTAAGCAGCCACCATAAGCCATCACTAAAACCGACCTGAAAACCGCGCAACAAGAGCATCAAACTTAAAGGCCAGCCCAGGTAGATGGCGATAGCCAGAGTGAGCGACCAGTCTACCACTGCTCCATCCAACTGCTTGCGGAAAAAGAGGATGGGGAACGTTACCAGCAACGCCAGTGATAGGCCAGCTTCGAGCAGCAATGGGCGTTGCTGTGGGAGCATGGCGGCAATCAGGAAGAGCAAGCTCAAGGCCGCGCTGATGATTATCAACGGGCGATACCCTTTATGGAGCATCATGCGCCGGAGTTCGTAGGCTCCCAGGCCAACTAAAAACGCGCAGACGGCAAAAGCCCACCAGCCGCCCAACCAGCCACAGGCCAAAACGACCGGTATGCTGATAAGGGCAGTCAGGCTGCGCTGCCCCAGCGAACGGTACCATTGCTTTTTGGCTTTTTCGGCCATAATCGTTTGCGCCTCTTGCTGGCTTACGGGTTGCACATTGCTCCTTGTCGCAAACAGGTATTACCCTCCCCTGAGTAAACCCTGGCGAAATTGGACTTCCCCCATATTATAGCCTATGAAGTGGCGAGTCGTCCAAAGCGTCGCTGCCGGCGATGGAAACTATCCAGCGCGGCGCGTAAATCTTCTTTACCGAAATCGGGCCACAGGGTAGGCGTGGCATAGTACTCGCTATAGGCCGACTGCCAGAGCAAGAAGTTACTGACGCGCATCTCCCCGGCGGTGCGGATGACCATATCAGGGTCGGGCAGATCGCGCGTATAGAGGTAGGAGCTAATCATGTCCTCGTCGATGGTATCGGGGTCGCGCCCATCGGCGATGATCTGGCGCACCGCGTCCACCAGTTCGGCTCGTCCGCCATAATTGAAGCAGACGTTCAGACCGATGCGGGTATTCTTGCGCGTTAGATCGACCGAATCTTGCACAGCCCTTTGAATGTCGGGTGAAAGGTCTTTCAGGCGACCCAGGTGGCGCAGCCGCACTCCTTCACGATGCAACTTTTCAATGTCAGAGCGGATCGTCTCCCAGAAGAGACGCATCAGCCCTTCGACTTCGGTGCGTGGCCGCTCCCAGTTCTCGGTGGAAAAGGCGTACACGCTGAGCATTTCAATAGATTCATCAATCGCGCATTCGAGGACACGCCTGAGCGCATTGACGCCCGCCTTATGCCCCGCGAGGCGCGGCAGGTGACGTTTGGTGGCCCAGCGCCCGTTGCCATCCATAATGATGGCAAGGTGGCGCACTCGAGGTGTCTGCCCGGAAGCAGGTTGTACGACGGTAACGGTTTGCGACTGCGGCGCGCTATTTCCCTTTGCTGAGGTGAAATAGTTTTGAAGCCTGGTCAAAGTTAGACCTCCAGAATCTCCAGTTCCTTTGATTTGCCGACCTTATCCATCTCATCGATGTAGCGGTCGGTGAGCTTTTGTAGCCGTTCGGAGCTACGTTTCAGCTCGTCTTCGGAAACTTCTTTCTTTTTCTCACGATCGCGTAACTTATCCTGAGCATCCCGGCGAACGTTGCGAATAGCAACTTTGTGTTCGTCCAGTTTTTTGTGGAGGGTCTTGACCATATCACGACGACGTTCTTCGTTGAGCGGAGGGATAGCGAGACGAATTACCTGACCATCATTGTTGGGATTGATGCCCAGGTCTGATTTCTGAATCGCCTTTTCGATGTCGATCAGCATCTTGCGGTCCCAGGGTTGAATGACGAGCAGGCGCGCCTCCGGGATAGAAATGGAGGCAACCTGGTTAATGGGCGTTGGTGTGCCGTAATAATCAACCGTTATCCGCTCGACCAATGCTGAACTGGCTCGACCAGTGCGAATCGAGGCAATGTCCTGTCTCAGGGCCTCGACCGCCTTCTGCATACGTCGCTCTGCATCTCCGAATAAATCGTCTATCATAGCAATGCTCCCTTCGTTTTAGCCTTAGCGCAACGCAGCGCGCCCTGTCTTTCCATTCGAGAGTGTACCATATAAACGGTATGGCATCCTCTAAGGTTTTAACGACTGACGCTCCACTCCGGTTCCTCCATATCATGGACGAGCGTGCCGCGCTTCTGGCCGCGCATAATGGCTTCCAACGCGCCTGCTTCATTGAGGTTGAACACCACAATGGGCAGGAGGTTGTCCTTGCACAGCGAAAGCGCGGTGCTGTCCATGACTTTCAGATCCATCGTGAGAGCGCGCATGTAGCTCAATTCCTCGAACTTCCGGGCGTTCGCATTCCGCATGGGATCATCGTCGTAGACACCATCCACTTTGGTTGCTTTCAGTAACACTTGAGCATTGAGTTCAACAGCGCGTAAAGCGGCTGCCGTGTCGGTGGTGAAAAACGGGTTGCCGCTGCCCGCCGCCAGGATGACGACGCGCCCCTTCTCCAGGTGGCGCACCGCGCGGCGACGAATGAACGGCTCAGCGACGGGGGGCATCTCGATAGCGGTCTGCACCCGTGTCACCATGTCCAGCTTTTCCATCGCGTCCTGCATCGCCAGGGCATTCATGACGGTTGCCAGCATACCCATATAATCGGCGGTCGCGCGGTCAATGCCCGTTGCGGCGGCATCAGCGCCGCGCCAGATATTGCCGCCACCGATGACGATGGCGATTTCGACGCCCAGATCATGGACTCGTTTGATTTCACCGGCGATGCGTCGCACCGTTGCGGCATCGATGCCAAAGCCTTTGCGCGGGCATAACGCCTCGCCACTCAACTTTAACAGGATTCGCTGATACACCAGGTTTGCTGTGGATGATGTCTCTTTAGACATGTATAGTGCTTCTCCCATGCGAAAAGATGGAGACAACCACGATGGTTGTCTCCGTGTGCATTACTCGCCCAGCGCGAAACGGCTGAAGCGCCGCAGCACAATATTCTCACCGGTTTCGGCGATGACCTTTTTCACGAGGTCGCCGACAATCACTGCTTCATCCTTGACCCAGGGCTGCATCATCAAAACCTGCTCGCTGAGTTGTTTCTTCAGTTTGCCGTTGATGACTTCGTCGCGCCTCTCTGCTGGAACCCGCGCCATCGAGGGATCTTCCAGGATTTCCTGACGAGCCTTTTCGACAACTTCAGCAGGCACGTCTTCGAAGTTCACGTATTTGGGGGCGACACCGGCGATTTGCAAGGCCAGGTCGTTAGCCAGGTGACGGAACGTATCGCTACGCCCCACAAAGTCGGTGCTACAGTTGAGTTCCAACAATACGCCCACCCTGTGGTTATGATGCACGTAGGAAAAGACGCCACCCTCTTTGGTTTCACGCTCCGCTGCCATCATCCTGGCGGCCTTGTGGCCGCTACGAGCTTCGAGATACTTGACCGCGTCGCCCCAGCTTTTGGTCTCGGTCAATGCGGCTTTACAATCGGCGAAGCCCGCGCCCGTCTCTTCGCGCAACTTCTTGACATCTGCGGCAGAATAGTCCATGATCTGCTTACTCCTCAATCTCATATATGATGATACCCAGGTTTGGATGAAAAGCACAATCGCTTTTGACCGCCTATTTATACACCTGAGTGCTTGACAAAAATGCTTGCGCATGATTTTGGTTACAAATTGAAGCGGGAGATGGGAACATCTTCCCTCTCTCCCGCTCTCTCAGTTGTTGCTTGCCCCAACGAATCGGGAGGGGGGCAATGCGCCGCCCCCTATAATGATGCTTCTTCCGGCACTAGCTCCGGTTCCACGGGATGTGTGGGTCCCTCAACGTGGTTGCTCGTTGCTACGTCCGCATCGGTCGAATAAGCGACCTCTCCCGACTGCTCTGATGCTATCTCAGGCTCAGGCCCGGCAGCGATTTCGGCATCGGTTGGCTCGGTGTCTTTCTGTCGCGCTTCCAGTTCGCGGCGTCCTTCAACGACGGCATCCGCGATCTTGGTACACAGCAGGCGCACAGCACGAATGGCGTCATCGTTGGCCGGAATGGGGTAATCCATCTCGTCGGGGTCGCAGTTGGTGTCGGCCAGCGCGATGATAGGAATGTCCAGGCGACGCGCCTCTAAAACGGCGGTGCGCTCTTTGCGCGTATCAACGATAAACAACGCATTTGGCAGGCGGCGCATATCTTTAATGCCGCCCAGGATGCGCTCCAGGCGCGCCATATCATCCTGTAGATGCTGCACTTCTTTTTTGGGCAGGCGCTCAAAATCGCCGCGATCGCGCCGCGCTTCCAGGTCCCGCAGGTAACGAATACGCGACTGGATGGTCTGGAAGTTGGTGAGCATACCGCCGAGCCAACGCTGGTTGACGTAGAACATGCCACAGCGTTTGGCTTCTTCGGCCACAGCCTCCTGTGCCTGCTTCTTGGTGCCAACAAACAGGATAGTCCCACCGCTGGCCGCGAGTTGTTCGACGAACTTGTAAGCCTCGTTCAGGCGAGTGACCGTTTGTTGCAGGTCAATGATGTGGATGCCGTTGCGATCCATAAAGATGAACGGCTTCATTTTGGGGTTCCAACGACGGGTCTGATGCCCGAAGTGAACGCCTGCTTCGAGAAGCTGCTTCATTGAGATAACGTTTGCCAAAAACTAGATCCTCCCTTGTGATCCTCCGCTCTTTTCACATCGACAAACGGGTTCCCTTAGCTATGGGTGAAGTGTAGCATCGAATTGCGCCGCGTTCTTCACGTAACCCCAACCACAGTAGCTCCCAAACAGTTTGAGGTACACCAGGGTTTTTGTCGATCAAAGAGCGTGTGTATTTCATGTTTGTTCATGCGCGGATAAAGTTCTCCGCTAGCATTGCTAGCTCCGAATTATATCACAGTCCAGGGTAATATTCAAGAAAATTTTTGAGGCGAGCGGTACCTTTATCCCTGCGAAATAAACCGCGCCGGAATAGCCTCAGCAAGCCACACCATCTCGTTTCCTAAATAGAAGCTAATACCCTGCTTATACGCCTCACCCGCCGCTATGCGCAAAACGACAGGATGATTTGTCCTGCGGCGCGCGACCACAATGGCCGTCTCCTCTTCCGCCGAAAGATGCACATACTGCCGCTTTATAGGCTTTAAACCCTCAATGCGTATTTTCTCAAAGAATTGAGGCGTGGTGCCATGAAAAAGGATGGCAGGTGGCAGCGCCGGTTCACGTTCGACTTTCTCGGCGATAGAATGTCCGTAGTAAGCGCGAATCTTGTCGTCATGCATTTCAAAACGCTGTTTTTCAGCCTGCGCCATCATCTCGTCAAGGTCTGATTCTCGAAGATTGCGCCATTGACTGCGCCGTTTGCCCAATGCCGCGAGAAGTTCTTGCGTCTCCACCCATCCTTCGCTATCCAGCGTCAATCCATATTGCTCCGGCGCGTGACGCAGCGCATGAGATATTGTTTTGCTCAATTGTACGAGATTATGATTCATATGTGGTTTTCCCCTTTTACGGTACTTGTCTGGAAGCCCGCTTTGGGACGCAAGCGTCCCAGGCGTCCTGTAGGGACAAAGGGCGGGGTGGGGTGGATGCGGGGGCCTTGTGCTTGTCCTCGTGGCAACATGATTCGTCCAGGATTCATCACATCCTGCCGATTTATCCCCCGCTACATATCATCAAACCTCAACGGAATCACATCCCAACGAGGACAAGCACAAGGCACCCACATCCGCCCTTTGTCCCTACAGGACGCGGGGCGCGTTCCCTCCCGTCACTTCCCGTTCTTGCTACCACTCATCTTCGCGCTCGGAATCACGCCTGGTACGTTGTTTTCGCGCAACAGCGAGTTGAACGTGGCTACGTCGGTGTCCAGCACTTCCTGCAACTTGTGCAACTGGGCGTCGATGCGAGCGGAGATGTCGTCGAGAACGGCGTAGGTCTGCGTTGTGGGCGCGGCCTGCGCGCCGGCGATGACTCCGGCCAGAAAAGCCAGCTTGCCGTTGAGTTTGGCGGGATGGTTGAGGGTATCCTGGCGCGTTTTGGCCTTCGACTGGATAAGCTCATCCTCGATGGCCTTCAACTTCTCCTTAGCGGACTTGCCGATGCGCGTTAAAGCCTCGTTGACCGGTTGATCCTGTGTGCGTTTCTGCCAGTCGTCGATTTGCTGGCGCACGTTCCTGAGCGTGTTGATGGCGTCGTGCGTCTCCGAAAGCTTGTCGCGCACCTTGAGATGCAGGGCAAGCTGGGCATCCAGGTCTCCCTGCGTGGCGCTTACACGCGGGTCCTTATGCACCTCGAAGAGTTCGATCAGCGATTGATCGCCAACGGTCAGTTGCACCTGATAGGTACCGGGAGCCACGACGGGACCGGACATCGCGCCATCGGATGAAACATAGCCATCGACCTTTTTGGGGTCGGGATAGCGCATATTCCAGATGAAGCGATTCAGCCCGGCCTCTTTGGGCGCGTTGGGTTCGCCTTTCTCCTCCTCTTCTTCCTCGTCGGTAGGATCGGCCAGTGGTTTGCGTTCGGCCTCGCTGGTGTAGCTCTTGATTTCGTTGCCTTGCATATCAAGGAATCTGAGCTTGACTTCGCCCTCCGGCTTGCTGGCGAGCGTGTAGTAGACGATCAGGCCACCCGGCGGGTTCTGTCCCGCGTTCAGAGGGCGCTCTACGACGATGCCGCCAGGACGCTGCTCGCGCCGCGAGACAAGCTGTGTATTGTCGGTGTCGCGGAAGAAATTGCCGGACTTCGCGGCGCGCGAATAGCCGTAATTGACCATGAAGCGCACCGTTGGACGCGGCTTGAAAAGGAAGAGCGGTAGCTGCTGTATCTCCCGGCTGGCTGCTCGCAGTGGAGTAATATCGTCCAGTATCCAGAACGAACGACCATGCGTGGCAACCACGAGGTCGCTATCCTTCACCACCAGGTCATGAATCGGCACAACCGGCAGGTTCAACTTGAGCGACTGCCAGTTCGCGCCATCGTCGAACGAGACGAGTATACTCGTCTCAGTTCCCGCGTAAAGCAGGCCGCGTCGGGCGGGGTCTTCGCGGATGACGCGCGTGAAGTCGTTCTCCGCGATGCCATCAGTGATCTTCGTCCAGGTCGCGCCGTAATCGCCCGTTTTATAAAGGTAGGGCTGGAAGTCGTCCCACTTGTAGCGCGTGGCTGCGACGTAGGCAACGGCGGGATCATGCGGCGAAGGCTCGATAATGCTGATTAACGCCCATTCCGGCAAGTCCGGTGGCGTGACGTTTTGCCAGGATTGACCATTATCGCGCGAGATATGCACCAGGCCATCATCGGAGCCAGCCCAGAAGAGGCCGCGCGTGATAGGCGATTCGGCAAAGGCGAAGATGGTATCATAATACTCCGCGCCCGTATTGTCCTTCGTGGGCGGGCCACCGGATGCTTCCTGCTTTGTAACATCGTTGCGCGTCAGGTCGGGGCTAATCATCTCCCAACTGCTGCCCTCGTCGGTCGAGCGAAAGACGTGGTTGCCGGTGGTATACAGCACGTTGGGGTCATGCGGCGAAAGTATCGTGGGCGATGTCCACTGGAAGCGATATTTCGTGTCTTTCGCGCCCCAACCTGTGGTGGCTTCGGGCCAGACGGTGATATTGCGTTCATGTTTCGTGCGATGATCGTAGCGACTCAAATAGCCGCCATAGCTGCCGGCGTAGATGATATTGGGGTCATCTGGACGCACGGCGATATAGCCGCTTTCGCCTCCGCCAACCTCGAAGATTTCCGCGTTGGTAATGCCCGCGACGTGCGTGCGGCCCGGCACACACAGGGTGGAATTATCCTGCTGCGCTCCATAGACCTTGTAGGGGAACTGGTTATCGGTTGTGACATGATAGAACTCGGCGGTTGGCTGGTTGTAGATGCTCGACCAGCTTGCGCCGCCGTTGAATGAGACACACGCGCCGCCATCGTTGCCCTCGATCATACGCTGCGGGTTGACCGGATCAATCCACAGTTCGTGATGATCGCCATGCGGAATTTGCACTTCGCTGAAGGTGCGCCCGCCATCGATGGATTTCCACGCCTGCACATTCAATGCCCAGATGGTTTCGGCATCGTGCGGGTCAGCGATTATGTGCATATAGTACCAGGGGCGGGCGCGAATGTTGCGATCTTCGCACAGGCGCTCCCAATGTTCACCGCCGTCGTCCGAGCGGAAGATGGCTCCATCCTCAGCATCGACGATGGCCCAGACGCGCTCAGATTTAGCGGGCGAGACGACCACACCGATTTTGCCCAACATTCCTTTGGGCAACCCTTCGTTGCGCGTGATCTCTTTCCAGGTATCGCCGCCATCGGTCGATTTGAAGAGGCCGCATTCCTCGCCGCCGCTTACCAGCGTGTAGGCGTTGCGATGAGCTTCCCAGAAGGCCGCGTAAAGGATGCGCGGGTTGTT
>DASTKD010000029.1:0-4806 GCA_035716135.1 Ktedonobacteraceae bacterium | reverse complement strand
CAGGCCGCTTCCAGGGGAGATGGCCTGCGTCCCTTTCAAGACGACCAGCACGCCGCCAATAAGCAGCAGCACAGTGCCAAAGCTTTGCTTGAGGCCGATGCGTTCTTTGAGCAGGAGGAAGGCGAAGAATACTCCCGCGATGCCATTGAATTGCAGCAGAAAGCCGCCCACCAGCGCGCTTGTGCGAGCAAACCCCGCCACAATGACAAGCAGGGGGAGAGCGGTGCCGGGACAGGCCAGCAGGAAGAGATCCAGCCAATCGCGGCGCTTGAAGCCGCGCAAGGCTTTGAAAAGGGGCGCACCCCTGACTAAAACGAACAGACTAACTAGCAGACCGCCGATTGAGAGGTTCAGGATGGCCGCGACGGTTGCGTCGATCTCCTGTCCTATAAGTCGCACCAGCACCGCCCCCAGCCCAAAAATGAGAGAGGCGACGATGGCATAGCCAATACCACGAAGATGCATACGGTTGTTACTCCTGTAACAGGGCAAGTCAAGAGCACGCTCTTATCTGGTCTCATTGACAAGAGTATTTTACCATAGAGGGGCCGGACGCCCACAAGGGGCGTCCCTACATTACGAAAATGCCCCACCCCGGACGCCGCCCACCCCTTCGAGATGACCGGGGTGGGGATGGGGGCGCATGTGTCATGTAGGGACGCCCCTTGTGGGCGTCCGGGGGTTGACCTACCTATCCCAGAACAGGGCCATACGCATCACATCGTGGGTATGTTCCGCCGTGTGTTGGAACGTTTTAGAGACCAGCCATAGCAGGGTGACATCGCCCCAGAAGCTTGTCGCGCGTTTTTCATGCCACAACTGGTCGCTGAAGTTGGGCAGCATTTCGAGTTGCGCGGCGCGCACCCTGCGGAAGTCGGCCAGCATGGTTGCCACGTCTTTATTATCGTCCCAGGCGGAATCTTCGTTGAAATCGGCTTCGTCGATGGTGATGGGCTGGCCCAGCCATATTTGCATGGTTGGCACAACGGCGTTCTGTTCATAGTAGAGCATGTGGAAGACGTGGCGCGCCACGCTCCATTCGCCCAGTCGCTGCGGCGGCGCTTGCTCGCGTCGCTCAGGCGGCACCTGCTCGACCGACCAGATGAAGCCTTCCGCGGTTGAGTTCAGTTGATTGGTAAACCATGAAGAGAGATCCATCTATGGCTCCTGTTCTAGTGCAACAGTATGCTATTCACGCCACTATTGTAACATATGCTCACCGGAATAAGCGGCAGGCGCGAGACGCTGATATAGCTTAGATGGCGCGGCAGGATATATAATAGGATGCAATACTTTTGGTTATCAAGCGTCTTAACGGTAAATGCTTGTTATCAAGAGGGTGACACTGTGCCTGTATTATGAGAGAGAGACCTTCGATAACGGTGCCATTATCTTATCTCCTGATTGTACTGAAACGAGGTTAGCATGTCCCTTTCGACAAAAGAGGCCGGTGGCGCGCGCGACCCCAGACAGGCACCCGTCGTGCCTGAACGCGACAGGCGCAAAACGCGCGGCAAGCGTTTGCCCGGCGTGGTGACGCTGGCGCGCTGGCGCGTGCGCCAGACATGGCGCTTGCTGCTGATTATGGGCGCGGGTATCGTGGCGGCGGTGATGCTGGTGTGCGCGGTGCCGCTTTATTCAGATGTGTCGCAGAGCATCGGTTTGCGTGGCGTTATTTCTACTTCCTATCAGAGTTCGGATATCGTGGTGGATAGTCAGAGCGCCATTGTTTCTAAAGCGAGGCTCGATCAAACCACGCGCAATCTTAACGCGGAATTTAACAAAAAACTGGGGCCATATTTGAAGCCGCTTGAATTTTCCGCGCAGTTGATTGAAGCCCCCCTCTATGTCGATCAGCCCAACCATTGCAGCGGAAAACAGCCGCCTTTCGAATCATGCAATCTCATCCAGTTCGCGGGCGCGACGATGAGCCAGGCGCAGTCACATGTGCAGATGCTACAGGGACGACTGCCGTCTGATACCGTACAGCCGGGAGCTTCGACGCTCGACATCGCGCTTTCGCAGGAGACCGCGACGCACATCAACGCGACCGTTGGTTCGATTCTCACCACCGGCTACGGCTTCAGCCTGCCACCGACCAGGCACGTTCTCAAGATGGTCTCGCTACACGTCGTGGGCATATTTAATCTGAAACAGGGAGACGATCCTTACTGGCATGGCAATAGCTATCAGAGCGTCGCGCGCGGCCTCTCGCCCGGCCTGATTATTACGGCGCTGGCCTCGAATAATGCCATGCTCTCGCTTTTCGACACGGCCTTCGCCGACCCGCAGATAAACGGGACGAGCCTGGACGCGCCCATGGTGTTGTCCTGGTATTATCCGCTCGACCCCACGCATATCATCGTGAACAATCTGGATACCATCATCAGCGGCATCAACGCGGTGCAGGTGGATGTCAGCAATAATCCTGTCTATAATCAGGGGTTGAATCTCCAGCAAGCTACGGTTGTCTTGCCCAGCGATATATTGCAGCGCTATCATGATCGCATCGCGGTAGCGCAGGTGCCGGTGCTGAGTATGCTGGCTTTTGTGCTGGCGCTGGTGCTTTTCTTCGTCAGCATGATGTCGGATTTCCTGGTCGAGCGGCAGTCGGATTCGATCTCGATTTTGCGCAGTCGCGGGGCCAGTCGCTCGCAACTCTTCGGGACTTTTAGCGTGCAGAGCGTCGCGCTGGGCATTATCGCGCTCATCGCGGGGCCGCTGCTGGCGGTTGTGCTGATCTCGCTCGTCCTGCTGCCCTCGCTCCCGCCCGCCGACCAGAGCGCTCTGACGATGATTGCCGGTAATCCGGGGTCGATCTTTCTTAACCTGGGCGGGTTTGCGCTGGTAGCGGTGGTGGCCTCGATCATTGCGATGGTCATATCGATTTACCGCGCTATGCAGGTAGACGTGCTGGCGCTGCGACGCGAAGCCGCCCGCGCCTCACACCGCCCCGTCTGGCAACGCATCAACCTGGATATTGTCGCCATTATAATCGCGCTGGTGGGCTTCGCGCTCTCGTATTACGTCGCCAACTCGGGCATCCTGGACGCGCATTTGAGCCTGTTGCTGCTTTCGCCTCTGACCATGTTGCGCACGGTTTTTCTGTTGATCGCCTGCTTGTTGATCTTCTTGCGCCTCTTCCAGTTGCTGTTGCGGCTGGGAGCGTGGCTGGCAACGCGCAGCCGCAGCGCCGCGCCCATGCTGGCGCTGGCGCAGATGGCGCGTTCGCCGCGCCAATCGTCGCGCATGACGCTGCTCTTTGCTCTGGCAACGGCCTTTGTGATCTTCTCGTTTGTCTTCAATGCGTCGCAGGCGCAGCGCATCCCGCAGGTGGCCGCGTATCAGACGGGCGCGGACTTCAGCGGCACAACGGAAGATCCCAGTTTCACCGCCGTTTCGCTGGATGAAAATACCGCGATGTTTAAGGCAATCCCCGGCGTGACTTCCGTGACGCTGGGCTATAACACGCCGGTGTTCGGCGGCGGCAGCGAGCTGGCTATTCCAATTCAATTGCAAGGGGTCGATGCCAATTCCTACGCCAACACGAGCGGCCCCTACTGGACAAATAGCGATTCGTCGCAATCGCTCTCTAAACTCATGTCCATGCTGATCGCGCAGCGCGGGGCGGCGGCGAGCAGCAACGTGATACCGGCTATCGTGGATAGCGCGACCTGGCAAAATTTGCACCTCTCACTCAATACGCCTTTCGCCCTGAATTTCGTGCCGGACGGCCCGTTGATCTTCAAACCCATCGCCGAGGTCAACCTGATTCCCACCATCAGCGATAATGTGGCGGGTGGCGACAACGGCAATATTCCATCGGGCGGCGTGCTGGTCGATTATCGCAGTCTGAACATCGTTTACAACAATGCTTTCGCCACAAGCGGCTCCGCGCTGCCCATCAATTATGCCTGGGTGCGTTCGCGTGATGATGCGAGTTCGATAACAAGTGTGCGCAAGGCCCTCACGACCGGCTGTTGCACGGTATTGACGCCGCTTCTGGATCGCCGCGCCATTATCAGCAGCCTGCAAAATGACCCGCTTTCGCTTGATCTGCTGGGTGTGCTGGCGATTGGCGCGGCGACGGCTATGCTGCTGGCGCTGGCCGGCAGTCTGATCGCATCGTGGCTAAGCGCGCGCAATCGCCTGACGAATTTCGCCGTGCTGCGCGCGCTGGGAGCGTCGCCGCCGCAGATCGCCAGCATCCTGACATGGGAGCAAACCATTATCTACATCACATCCATGTTATTAGGTCTGTTCTGCGGGGCGCTGCTCTCACTGCTGGCCTTGCCCGCCATCATCTTTACCAGCGTCACCACGACGGGCGGCACCAGCAACCTCTCCAGCGGAGCCTTTTTCCTGTTACAAAATGTGCCACCCATCCAGATAGTCATACCCTTGACGCTGCTGATTGTGCTGGGCGCATTGATCGTCATCTGCGGCGTGGCGCTCACGTTCATGATCCGCGTGGTTTCGCGCCCATCCATCGGCCAGACCTTGCGTTTGAACGCGGACTAATTGGAGTCGGGAATGTCATTCTGAGCGCAGCGAAGAATCTCGGCATCCGACGGGAGATTCTTCGCTGCGCTCAGAATGACAGGTAAAACGAAGAATGATTGGGGATGACTGGTCTTGATTGGAAATGTTCATCAGATAATGCTGGCTTAACAAGATACATTTTCAGATTTTTACGTCATTATATGTATCAGGTACTTTATTTTGAGGAGGGACGCGCACATGGCAGTGCCGCTTGTTACCTGTGATAATCTGGTAAAAATTTATAAGGTCGCTGACCTGGAGGTG
>DASTKD010000028.1:0-9386 GCA_035716135.1 Ktedonobacteraceae bacterium | reverse complement strand
GGTGTGCGGGCTGGACGCTGCAAGCGTCTAGCCCGCACACCTGCTTAACAGAACACCTTCATCTCCCATCATTCAATCATAGAGCGCCGGATCTCGATGATCTGATCGCGCAGTTGGGCTGCCTTCTCAAATTCCAGTTGTTTGGCGGCTGAGCGCATCTGCGATTCCAGGTCTTTAATCAGGCGCAGCGCCTCTTCTCTGGGAATGCCCGCCAGGGCTACTGCCACACCCTTCGCGTCAACCGTTTCCGCGTTCGCGCCGCTCATGGCTTTGATGCGTTCCGAAAGCGTCCTGACATCTTTGACGATGCCGCGCGGTGTAATGTGGTGGCTCACGTTGAACGCGGTTTGCAGCTTGCGACGGCGGTTGGTCTCATCGATAGCGCGTTGCATCGACCTCGTGACGGTATCGGCGTACATAATCACGCTGCCATCAATATGACGGGCGGCGCGTCCGATGGTCTGGATGAGCGAGCCTTCGGAGCGCAAGAAGCCCTCTTTATCGGCATCGAGGATGGCTACCAGCGAAACCTCCGGCAGATCAAGACCTTCGCGCAGCAGGTTGATGCCCACCACCACGTCATAGACACCCAGGCGCAGATCGCGCAGGATTTCGATACGCTCAATCGTATCGATCTCAGAATGCAGGTAATGCACCTTGATGTTGAGTTCCTGCATATAATCGGCCAGGTCTTCCGCCATCTTCTTGGTCAGCGTTGTGACAAGCACACGCTGTTTTTTCTCAGTGCGCTGGCGAATCTCGGCCAGCAAATCATCGATCTGGCCCTTCGTGGGGCGCACGCTGATCTGCGGATCGAGCAACCCGGTCGGGCGAATGACCTGTTGCACGATGGTTGCGCTATGTTCGTATTCATACGGACCGGGCGTGGCGGAGACGAAAAGCGCCTGGTTGATCTGTTTCTCGAACTCTGGAAAGGTCAACGGGCGGTTGTCCAGCGCCGACGGCAGGCGGAAACCGTAGTCAACCAGCACCTGCTTGCGCGAGCGGTCGCCGGCGAACATGCCGCGTACCTGCGGCAGCGCCACATGCGACTCGTCCACTACCAGCAGGTAATCATCGGGGAAGTAATCCATCAGTGTCCACGGCTGCTCGCCTGCCCCGCGCCCGGCCAGGTGGCGCGAATAGTTCTCGACACCGGAGCAGAAGCCGGTTTCGCGCAGCATCTCGATGTCGAAGTTCGTGCGCTGCTTCAGACGCGCCGCCTCTAACAGCTTGCCCTCGGCCTCCAATTCGGCCAGGCGTTCCTCCAACTCGGCCTCGATTAGTTCGATGGATTTATTCAAGCGTTCCTGCGTCGTGACCCAGTGTTTGGCGGGGTAGATGTCCAGGCGTTGACGCTTGCCGAGTACTTCGCCGGTGAGCGGGTCGATCTCTGTCATGCGCTCGATCTCATCGCCGAAAAACTCGATACGCACCGCGACATCCTCGTAAGCCGGAAAAATCTCCAGCACATCCCCGCGCACGCGAAAACGCCCGCGTATGAACTTCGCGTCGTTGCGCTCGTACTGGATCTCCGTCAGGTGGCGCAGAATCCTGTCGCGGCGGCGTTCCTCGCCCACTTTGAGAGTCAGGACGACCTCACCATATTCTTCCGGGCTGCCCAGGCCATAGATGCAGGAAACCGAGGCCACAATCAATACGTCGCGCCGCTCGAACAGGCTGCGCGTGGCGGAGAGGCGCAACTTCTCGATCTCCTCGTTGAGCATACTCTCTTTCTCAACGTAGGTATCGGTGCGCGCAATGTACGCTTCTGGCTGGTAATAGTCATAGTATGAGACGAAATACTCGACCGCGTTGTTGGGAAAGAACTCCTTATACTCGCTATAAAGCTGCGCCGCCAGCGTCTTATTGGGCGCAAGCACCAGCGTCGGCTTCTGTACCTGCTCGACAATGCGCGCGACGGTAAAAGTCTTGCCACTACCCGTCACGCCCAGCAATGTCTGTTTCTCATAATTGTTTTTAATGCCCTCAACCAGCTTATCAATCGCCTCCGGCTGGTCTCCCGTCGGCGTAAAAGGAGCCTCAACTTTAAATTCTGGCATACGCTCTTTTCCCTCAGTAAGTCATAGAATATTCTTTCCAAACGCTCCTGTATTATACCACGTCTTTAAGCGATATTACACAAAGTAGATTGCCGCCTGACAAAAGCGCCTTTCTATGTTATTATTGAACAAATTGGTGAAGTGAGTAGATTGTATGCCTCGTAAGATATGTCAGTTAAAGGCTGAATTGCGACAAGTAGGAGCATATCAGGTGTCACAAGAGGGAAGTCATACCAAATGGAAACATGTTTCTGCTCCAAAGATTACCGTTATTTTATCCGGCCATGATGGCGATGATGCCAAACCGTACCAGGAAAAAGCTGTACGTGACTTCCTCGTACAAATAGCGAAAGGAAAACGAGGTACTCAGCTATGAGCCAAAAGCATCTTCACTACTCTATGGTCATCGAATGGTCAGATGAAGATCAAGCATATCTCGTCATACTGCCAGAATGGGCAGATAGCGTTATCATGCCTGCTACACATGGAAGTACTTATAGCGAGGCATTTCAAAATGCGCTTGAGGTGCTTGAGATGCTTGTAAATAGCGCGACCAAAAACGGCGAACCACTTCCTCCTCCCAAAGTATATGCCTGAGTAGGGATAATCTCTCATTAGCGGGAAGGAATCCGCGCCAGTTTAATGGGTTCCGGTTATTGCTCCGGTGCGGAGTTCAATCAGGCATTGGAACGGCATAAAGCCGGTCAAACCATATTCATCCCCGTCATTGTGCGCCGCGTCGATCTGGAAGGGACGCCACTTGCTCGATTTCAAGATTTGCCCGGAACTGACGATGGCAGAGATAGATGGAAACCGGTAACGGCGTGGGCTGACCGCAACGAAGCCTGGTGGCGGGTTGTGCGTGGCATTCGCATGAAGGTCGATCATCTCTGTCAATCGCCCCGCGTTTGAAAATGTTTTTTTGCCAAAGTATGCTCCCATCTTCTCCAAAAAATACTTGACAAATCTCATGTTACAGAGTACTCTATATCACAGAGTACTCTGTAACAGAAAAATTAGCATGGAGAGGAAAAACATGAACATCTCCCCTGAGGAAGCGCAAGAGGCGCTGGCTGTAATTCAGCAGACGAGCGACAGAATACGTAAGGGACATGGATATAACGGGTATTACTTGATGATCTGGGGTGGCGTATGGTTTGTCGGGTTCATGGTCAACCAGTTTCTGCAATCGAATCTAGCTGTAGTTGGTTGGACCTGGGGTGGACTTGTGCTGGTCGCGTTTGTGGGTTGTACTGTGCTGGGCATCAACCAGGGCAAATATATACGTTCGCAGATGGGGCCGCGTACAGGTTTCTTTTACTTTGCCCTGATTGCTTTCACCGCGCTCTGGTATATTCTACTCATGCCTCAGAACACAAAGCAGGGCACCATGTTCTTCATCTCGATCATCATGTTTGGCGGCGTGATTGTTGGCATACTCAACCGCACTCTTTCAACGGTTATCGGTTCGGTGTCCGTCACCATTCTTGCTCTGGCAGGCTATTACCTGCTGCCTGCCTATTTCTACCTGTGGGAAGCTATCTTTGGTGGCCTTGCCATGTTTGTAATTGGCCTGGCCCTGCGCTTCTGGCGTGGGAGGTAGCTGTGGCGCAACTGAATGAGATAATTCACCAGCCTGCGCGCCTGCGTATCATGTCCGTGCTGGTTTCACTTGATAGCGATTTGCAGCCGAGCTTCAACTACCTCAAAGATTTGCTGGAGTTGACCGATGGCAACCTCGGCGCGCACTTACGCAAACTCGAAGAGGCTGGCTATATCGAAATTTGCAAGACCTTTATCAATAACAAACCGCATACCTACGTCGAGGTGACTTCACCGGGGCGAAGCGCCTTCGCGGAGCATGTAGCCGCGCTCCAGGACATCTTGAAGACCAATGGACATCGGACGAACGATAACATAGCAGAAGTGTGACCTGTATCATTGTTTCTCAAGGTGGCTGTGCTACAATAAGCTAGCAAGTAGCATAGTTTTTGTTTTATCGCTGGAAAGAAACGAAGATTCGTATGGCACAGGTTCTTCCGCGCTATTGTCCGCGCTGTGGCACACCTACGGTCGAGGGTATGCGTTTCTGCGCTAACTGCGGCCTGCCCGCGGAGGCCATGCTGGCTCATGCAGGAGTAACGCAACCTCCTCAACCGGTGGAGCAGACGCGGCCAACGGGACCACAAAACACATCCTCATCGCCTGCTTTTACGAGAGAAGACCAGCAGGCGACGTGGAGGCCATCGAGCGCGCCAAAGACGAAGAGGTCATCCGGGCGAGGCGGGTTGGTGCTGGCGCTGGTTGCGCTGTTGATCCTCATCGGGGCCGGCGTGTTTATAGTCGCGCGTGCTGCTGGAGCATCGCTTCCCGGCTTTACGCCAACGCAATCTTCGATTACGACGACTGCGATCTCAAATTCATTTCCTTATAAAGGAGTGTCTGTCACACTTGTCAACGCGCAGCAGGCGCAGAATTTTCTCGATGACCCCAATACGCATAGCGATGGCATGGTGCGCCTGAACCTGCGAGCCACCAATAGTACTTCTATCGGGGTAAGCTGGCGGTATGAAGATGTCGCGCAACTTGTTTTGCCTGGCAATGCCGTTGTCCAACCTACCTATGTGAAAGGCGAGGTGGACCTGGCGGCGGGAAAAACGCAAAGTGGTCTCGTCGATTTCGCGGTACCCGGCGGCACTAATCTGGCGAAATTGACCTTGCGTATCGGCGCTGCCAGCGAGGCGCAAATGGATATTCCCTTGAAAGCGGGAGCCGATCTGAGCAAGTATCTGCCGCAAAAGACTTCTCTTACTGGTCAGGCGGTCTACTTCGGGCTAAACTGGACGCTGCAAAGCGCGACCACCAGCCTCGGTATTCCCGGCGAGCAGGCGGCCAGAGGCGAGCGTTTTCTTACACTGACACTCAGCGTGGATAATACGCTTTCGCAGGTGGCGATTACTGGCTCGCCTTACGATTATGCGCGTCTGAAGTCTGGCAACGCGACGGCTATACCGGGCGATAGCACATTGCCGGTCTCATTTCAGGCGGGCGCGAACGGTGTCACAGGCACGTTAAGTTTTCTCATGTCACAAAAGAGTACGGACTTCGCGTTATTATTCTTGCCACAGGGCCAGAACAGTACCGACCAGGCTACTTTACCTTTTCAAATACATGTATAGGATAACGCAAATGCCAGGGCTAAGTAAAAGTCGAGGGAAGGCGACCGCAAGGGTCGCCTCTACTATGACCACGAAGCGGCTTGTCAGGCCCGTTCATAGTAGAGGCGACCCTTGCGGTCGCCTTCCTTCCAGACCACTTTTCAATCGCCCTACGCAAATGTCTGGTATTATTGCGTATTGTCAGAAAGTAGTTTACCATAATACTATGTTCTAGTTGAGTTAAAATTCATTCAATAACTACAATGTTGTGTGTCGAAGGAGGTCTATATGGCCCAGAATCCCCCGCGTCTCTGCCCTAATTGCGGTACACCTGCGGAAGCGAATCAGCGTTTCTGCGCTGAGTGTGGCACAACTCTAAGTATGGTGTCGAATCAACCAACGGCCCTGGCAAGTGGAGAGCAATCGGCCATTCCGGTGCAGGGCGCTCAATACGCGACTCAGCCGGAGGCAGGAAACGGCGCGTCTGGTAACACCGTAACTGCGCCTACCCAACTGGCCGGTACTTCGGGACAGGCCCCCGCGTCCTATCCGGCTGCTAACACACCTTCTTCCGGCGCGCAGTTCTACGCGCAAACGACCGAGGCCAGCCCCATTGCGCCGCCTCCGCCACCCGATTCGCTGGTCGCGCCCCTGTATCAACCCTCCTATCAAGCACCCGAACAAGTTTCATCCCCGGCCCAGCAGCCAACACCCGCGCCCGGCACTTACGTGGTGCCGGATTACGCGCGCGCTCCACGCCGCTCGAGAGCTGGTTTGATCGTGAGCCTTGTATTGTTGCTCGTGCTTGTGCTTGGCGGCGTCGCGGCCTACGCCCTCTTTTTCCATAAATCGAACGGCAATAATCAGGGCAATCAGGGGAGTCCGTCCACGCATAATAATACGCCAGTTACCAACGGCAATACGCCCGTCAGCACCGTAACACCCACGACGGGAACGAGCGATACTTCCACGCCCGGAAGTGGTAGCACGACACCGACGACGAGTGCCAGTGGAGCTACAACCGAACAGGTGAACCTGGCGTTTACCTATGCGGGCATCGACATTACCGTTACTACTGTTCAATATGCGCAAAGTTACCCCGATGATACCGGTATAACATCGGGAGGCGTGCGTGTTTCCCTGAACGAGAAGAACGCGACGAGCGCTAACCCGGGCTATTACTATCCTGACCTCGCCAGGTTGATCTTAGCGGATGGTTCAGCCATTGCGCCTTCTCAGACGCTGCATTCTTCAAACCCTCAAGCACAAACCACAGCCACCAACTGGCTCGATTTCCCCGTCACTTCGCAACCCGCCGATTTGAGTCAATTGACGCTTCAGTTAGGAACCGCGCAACAAAACCAGATGCAGATTCCGCTGAAAGCAGGCGCGGACCTGAGTAAATACCAGCCTAAGACGGTCACGCCTGGCACAAAGTTCCAGTATGCCGGCCTGAACTGGACCTTGAAGAGCGCGACAGAAAGCCTGAGTATTGCCGGAAACCAGGCAACCAGTGGGAATGTCTATGTCACAGTGACGCTGGCGGTTTTCAATCCCACCGCCAATGATTACAGTGGATATTACGCCGATATCGCGCGTCTTTCTACTGGCAGCGCTACCAGTAGCCCGACCGGCGCTTCCACTTTTCCTACCTCAGTTCCATCTCAAACGAACGCAACAGGAACGATCGTTTTCCTGGTGCCACAGGGGAACACCGCGTATACCCTGGTAATGCTGGCGGTTCAGTCCAGCCCGCCTATCCAGCAGACGACGGTACCTTTCACGATTCAATAGCCATAAAGAGAATAAACCCGTCTGAGGGTGGCAACCGCAAGGTTGCCACCCTCAGACGGGTTTATTCCAGCTTGCCTGCTTATTCCAGGATATAGCTGCCCAGTAGTTCGCGGCGCAGCGCGGCTTTTTCTTCCTCGTCCAGGTTGGGATTGTTGGTGATGGGACCGTTATTGAGAGGATTATTCGTAATCGGGGCCGTCCAGTTGCCCACATGGCGGTTTGATGCTGTCGAAAACTCGGCTACCAGGGCATCTTCAAGAAAGGTGGAGGATGCATGAGCCGCCATGGCTTCTTCGTTCTCCGAAACATCCTCGATCACAAAGTCAGTGCCTGGTAGTGGTGTTTCGTGTTCTGCCGGTTGCGGAGCTTCACTTGAGATAGAGGTCGTCGGCTGAAGCGCAGGGTCAACTGTAGGAGCCGCAATGGCTGTTGTTTCCTGAAGAGCGGGATCAGGCCCTGCCACTTGAATGATGCTGGTTTCCTGAAGCGCTGCATCCTTTTCCGCCTTCGGCGTCACGGCGGGAACAGGCGCTGTCTCTTCCATCATCATGAGCGCCGGGGCATTGCCATTGGAAACTACATCAGCGATATGGGTATCAGGTGAGCCAGCAAGCGGAATACGGGTACCAAGAATTTCAAGGAATACACCGTGTCCCGCCTTCAAATCAGCGAGCTGCTGATGTAACGCTTCATTCTCTGTCTGCAAATCTTCTAACACCTGTTTTTGTCGGGTGAGTGCTTCTAAAATGCTGTCGAAGTTGCTACTACTTGATTTCATACGAACTCCTTATAGAGTGAGTACCATTTTTCAAAATCCCCGCTGGCAGTCCCCATGGATACGCCAATGATTTTATACTCTCCAGTCAATAAACGTAATTCTCGCTCACCTTTGTATAAAAACGTATCAAATTGTGTGAAGTAACTATACATGAGCTACGATTGCATGTAGAGTGTGTATTGTGCCAATTGTAGCATATGATTGTTGCTATCACCCTCAAAAACCTGAGCCGTAAATCCTTGTTGGATAGATAACCCTATGCTACACTATACAAAGGTTATGACATAAGCAGTATCGATGTGTCATGCCCGCTTACGCCGGTCTATACTGGCAAAAAAGAAATATCTAGCCTGTGTGGCAAAGATAGGATTGGTTTATGGCGCAAGAATCAGTGGCACCAGACGCTTCAGAAACGTCGAATGGGGAAGACGAGCAGCATTCTGAAAAAAGCCTGCTAGGACCGATACTTTGTTGGGCTGTTGTCTTCGCCGACATCGGCACATCAGTATACTACACGCCTGGTATTCTCTATGGTACGGTAGGGAGCCTGGCCGGTTTTTTTGTGTTCCTGACCATGTCAGTCTTTGTGCTATTGACGCTGAAATACGCGGAAGTGACGCACCGCTTTCCACAGGGCGGCGGCGTCGTGACTGTCGCGGCTCAGGCCATCAACCGCTGGGTTGGCGCGCTCGGCGGTATGTTCATTCTGGTCGATTACTTCCTGACGGCTGCCATCAGTTGCTTATCCGGGATGCTCTACCTGAGCGTCGTTGCAAAACCTCTCGAGCCATACGCGCTTGAAATTACCATTGTGGTCTTGATACTGCTGGGTATTCTCAACTGGGTGGGCATCAGCGAGAGCGCGAAAGTCAGCCTGGTTGGAGCAGTGATTGCCTTTGCCAGCGACATTGCCATTCTCATCACCGTCTTTTCGCATATTTCCCTCTCTGACTTTTTTGCGCTCATCCCCCAGATGTTTGCCAATCATGTGCTTGGACCAACTACTATCCTGGTAGGCTTTGCCGGCTCGTTCCTGGCCTTTTCCGGCCTGGAAAGTATCTCCCAGCTTTCGCCCGTGATGCGAACTCCCCGCAAGAAAGTGGCGGGCATGGCGCTTTTGCTGGTGGTTTTGACCATCGGTATAACAAGCCCACTCCTTACGATGCTCTCAACACTCCTGCTTCCAAAGAGTACTGTAGACAGTTCGACTCTCTCGGCTCAGGTGATCTCGCTGCTCGGTGGCAAGTACGGGGGCGTTATTCTACAAACCGAGGTAGCGATTAGCGCGAGCGCGTTGCTGGTATTTGCCAGTAATACCGCCATCATTGGTTCGTACCATGTATTTATGGCATTGTCGCGCATGGAATTTTTCCCTGCTTTCATTCTGAAACGCAATAAACTGCGTGGAACTCCGCATTACTCGATTGCCATTGTGACGGCTATCCCCATCATCGTGCTTATCGCTGTGCAAGGGAACATCAACATTCTGGGCGATATGTACGCATTTGGTCTGCTGGGTGCCTTCACCCTGACCTGTCTGGGGCTGGACATTGTGCGGCACCGCGAAAGAAAAGTCGCGCGCCATTTATCCCG
>DASTKD010000027.1:0-7737 GCA_035716135.1 Ktedonobacteraceae bacterium | reverse complement strand
TAGCGTCATTTAGCCCGTGGATCGAAGGGACACCAGTCGCGCGGCGCAACGAACACCACGGTGCTGCGACGCCAGGTACGAGCCAAAGGGAGATAAACAATGGAAAACCAGGAAATTCGGACAGCCCTGGATCGGCACTGGGCAGCCTCCGCGGCTGGTGACATTGAAGCGGAACACGAGATCTATCACGACGACGTTCTGGTCGAGTATCCTCAGTCGGGCGAGCGAATCCGCGGTCGTCACAACATTCAGGCCATACGCTCCCACCACCCGGCGAAGCTGAGCTTCACCATCGGGCGCATCCTTGGGAGCGGCGATCTCTGGATCACCGAGTACGTACTCAGTTATAACGAGCAGCCAACTCAAACAGTCAGCATTATGGAGTTTCGCGGTGGCAAGGTTGCCCGCGAGACACAGTACTTTGCCGATCCGTTCGAGCCACCTGCCTGGCGGACTCAGTGGGTCGAACATCAGGAAAAATAGTTCAGTTCCACATTTCTACGGGCTTACTTCCGCTGCCATTGTAGTGTATAATCTGCTGGTCAGATAATAAGAAAGGGGCAGCCAGATGAGCAGACATGAAATATTTAGCCCGCTAGAACGAGTGCTATCATTCCTCGCGGGACTGGTTAATCTCGTAGTTGGACTCGGTTTTTTCTTTCTACCGGAAATTCATTCACCACTCTGGCCCACCAGTATTCCAACTATCCTGGATCGCTTTATTGGCGCGATTATTCTGGGCAATGCTGCCGGGGCCTTCTGGCTTGCCAGGGAACGCGAGTGGGCGCGGGTGCGTCCTCTGGCGATTGTGGCGGTGGTTTACGGGACGCTGGTGGCGTTGGCTTTGCTCTATCACCTACTCTGGCTGGGCGCGTCCAGCTCATTCTGGATTTATTTTTTATTTGATGTACCTTTCTTACTGGTTTATTATGCCCTGTTCATCTATCATGATATCGCGCCGCGCATGACGAGACGTCGGGTATTAGAACAGGCGCAGAAATAAGCTGGAAAGTGGGGGCAAAGCAACATGCAGGCACCATTTGCCGATCCGCTCTCGGGAATTGAGCTGACCTCACGCCCTCTGCCTCTTGCCGGGCGTGAGGGCGAGATGCAACTTATTTGCAATCTGCTCGATACGGTTGAGTTTCAAAGAACCTATGGCGCGCGCGCATTGATAATGAGTGGCGAGACAGGCACAGGCAAAACGCGCCTGCTCGCGGAAATGTGCCAGGAGGCCAGCAAACGCGGCTTTTACCTGCTCGAAGGTCGTGCCTACGAAGTGAGCAAGTTCTTCCCCTATATGCCATTCACTGAGGCGCTGCGACCTGTTATACGCGCAAGTCGGGTCAAGACATTGCGCTACCTGGTTGGATTGGATACCATCGAATCCGCCAGCAACTCGCCGGATACCGCGGACTCTGATGTATCTATCTCACTGGTTGGCGCTCCGATGGTAGCGGCGTTAGCCCGTCTTTTCCCCGAACTACCGCATTTGCTGAAACTCGACCTCGAGCCAGAGTTGCTCGCCCCCGATCAGGAGAAGTTTCGTCTCCTCGACGCCATAGCAACATTGTTAGAGCGCATGGCGACCACTCAGACGGTTATGCTCAGCATTGATAACCTGCAATGGGCTGATAGCGCCAGCCTCGAGTTGATGATGTACCTGACCGTGCGTTTACACGGCAGTCGCGTCGCGCTGGTCGGGGTGACACGCCCTCCTGCCTCGCCTCCGTCAATCGACGATGAGGATAGCAGTAGCGTCGAAACGGAACGTATGGCAACCACGACCCTACAACTCCTGAGCGAACTTATGCGCCAGGGGTTGCTCCTGTTTCTTCCCATTTCGCCACTCAACAGGGAAGGCGCGATGCAACATCTGCGAGCATTGCTCCCCGGCGCAATTGCAGGCGAGGAAGTACTGCTGGAGCGGGCTGGTGGCAATCCCTTTTTCCTGGAAGAGTTGGTGCGTATGCTCACATTGAACGGGCAGCTTGCGCAGCATAATGGCATATGGGATGTGACGAAAGCCAGTGCGGCAGAGCTACCCGCAAGCATCGCTCTGGCGGTGCGCGAGCGGCTGGAGATAGTCAGTAAACCTTGCCTGGAAGCGCTGCGCGTTGCGGCACTCTTTGGCCGTTCGTTCCCACAGGCCGCGCTGACGATGGTAACTGAGGAAAGCGAGACCTGGGTACAGGCAAGGCTTAATGAGGCGGAACGGGCATTAATTATTGCCCTTGCTCCTCGCCAGACATCTTTAGGAGAAGATGAAGATGATCTTGCGGATGATAACGTCGTCTCGAATGCCGCTGCCTATCTCTTTTGCCAGAGTATCGTACAGGAGGTTTTGAGCAGCCAGGTGCCAGTACAACGGGCCAGCCTTTTGCATGGCAAGATCGGCGCTGCCTTAGAGGCATATTACGACGCGCAGGGTCTACAGCCTCCCGCCGCGCAACTGGCTCGCCATTACGTGCTGAGCGGCGAGCGCAAGGCCGCGCTGCGCTGGAGCTTGCGTGCTGGCGAAGAAGCGAGCGGGCAGCAGGCGCACCGCGAAGCCATCGGCCACTTCCGCTCAGCGCTCAAGCTGATGAAAAGTAATCTCTCTTTAACTGGTGAGGATGGGCTGCCGTCGCTGGCACAGGTATACGTTCAGATCGGCGAAAGCTGGTTCAAAATTGGGGAGCTAAACGCGGCGGCAAAGGCGTTTCTGAAGGCATTAGAACAATTGCAACAGCAGCCATCCTCCTCTTCGCAAAGGCATTACCACTCACGGGCATGGTTGGCGGCGCAGGCTAACCGAATGCTGGCAGATGCCTACCGTATGCAGGGAAAGTATGAACTGACGTTGGCCCACCTGCAAGCAGCACGCAGCGCGCTGGATTCCAGCGTTGATGAAACGGACGAGGCTGTTGCGCCGACAAGGAAAGAGCATCATTATACATGGATGACCTCACGCGGATTCTCCGGCCAAAAACATCGATCTGCCGGGCGTCTGCTAAACGCCGAGCGTATCTTGCTCCTGCAAGCACAGGCAACGCTGGATTTGCTGATCGGGCGATCAGAAGAATCCGAAAGGGGGCTGTGGCAGTCTTACCAGCTTGCGACCGAACTGGGTGATAGAGGCAGCCAGGCTTTTGCATTACACGTTGTAAGCTGGATTCGCGGCTGGGGTACGCATATCCATGAAGCCATTCGCCTGCAAAGTCAGGCTCATGACCTCTATATAGCGATGGGCGATCCGTTCCGCGCCGTTCTGGGGGATCAGGGGTTGGGCATCATCTACCAGGCTCTAGGTGAGACGGAAAAGGCTCGTTTGCACAATATGCGCGGTTTTGAGATGGCTCGTCGTTATGGTGTGCGTCACGCGCTGGGCTGGCTGCACTGGAATATGGGCGTCATGGCGCTCGCCGAAGGCAACTGGGCGGAGTGCGAGTCGCGTATGCAGCAGTCGATGCAGGAAGCAGAGGCAACCAGCAATGAACGTCTCAAGCCTATTATCATACAGGTACAGGCCGAACTCGCTTTTCGTAAGGGCGAATGGCAGGCGGCAGAGCAACTCTTCCGGGCATCCAGTGTCGCTGCAATGAATACCGAATGGTATCCAAGTACGTTGGCTCTCTATGGTCACTTTCTAGCGGTGACCGGGCGCAAGGCAGAGGCAAAAGCGCAACTGGAACAGGCGGCAGCCCTGCAAGAGCCTGTCGGCTATAGCGGCCATTACTACATCCCATTTCTCGCCGAGGGCTTTCTGCATATAGGCGCACCGGTGCAAGCGACAGGTTATATTGAGCGCATCCAGAAATTGCGCGGCTTCATGTATTATGGCGTTGCCGTTGACCGCATCAGGGGCGAGGTAGCCGCGCTCAACGGCGAGTGGGACGCAGCAGAGCAGGCATTCGAGGACGGGCTTGGGCTTTGTCGGCGTGTGGGAAACCAACCAGAAGAGGCCGCCATCCTTTACGAGCAAACGCGCACCATCTTAATGCAGGCAGGTCAGCAGAATACCTTCGCATCGCGCGCGTTGGAAACTATTCAACATCTCTGCCAGACCGCGCACGACATCTTTATCCAGTATGAAATGCGCAGAGCCGTCAGCATGGTAGACACCTTGCAAGAGGGTTTGCGCCAGCTCAATGCGCGCAAGACACCTGTACCGCCGCACAAAATTGTTGAGGAACACTTCGCGCATGAAGACTATATCCTTGATTTGCATCTTACCAGACGCGAATTAGACGTGCTGCGCCTCGTGGCCGAGGGTCAGACCGACCGCGAAGTAGCCGAGGCGCTCGTTATCAGCCCTCGCACGGTCAATCGCCACCTCAGCAATATCTTCGTCAAGCTTGACGTACCGGGCAGAGCCGCCGCCGTCGCCTATGCCATCCGGCAAGGGCTGGTCGGATAACATCTCTTTTACCTCGCCGCCTGAAGTCCCGCCGTCCTTTTTGAGACAATGCATTTGGCAACACTCTGTATAGTAATGGTGAGTGGCAAGTCCATTCCAACGCGCAATACGTGTCTGTGGCTGTTCAAGACTTTGAAGGCGGTCAAGTGGCGAAAGAGGGCGCGTTGTAGTTTAAAAATACAGGGCAACATACAGTTGTCTTATCTGGAAGGAGTATATTTACTCAGATGGCTACACTATCACCCGAAAAGACTCATCCGGTTGTAGGTAAGGATGAATTGATCCATCAGGTTGCCGCCAAAGCTGGCCTGACGCTGAAAGAGACGAGCAAGGTGATCGACGCATTTACTGAAGTGGTGCGCGAGGAAATCGCCCAGGATCACGAAGTGCGCCTGATGGGCTTCGGCACATGGAATCTGCGCAAAGTCGCGGCGCGTAAGGTCAAATCCATTCGCGGCGGCAAGCAGATCACCATCCCCGCTGGCAAGCGTGTCGGTTTCACCGTTGGCGCTGTACTTTCGCAGGCTGCCTTCGGCATCACCGCTCCGACGAAAACGCCTGCCCCGAAGACCGCGCCTGCTACCCCTAAAGCCCTGCGGAATGGCATGAAGAAGAAGTAGTTCAAGATTCAGGGCAAATACAGAGGGTCGCTCGTCGCGCTGGTTTAAGCTTACGACGAGCGACCCTCTGTATTTGCCCTGAAACGCTACTGTCCGTGCTTCTGCATGTATTGTTCTACAGTTTGTATCTCGCTGGAGGTAGCCGGGCGAAACCCTCCCGTGTCATTAACATAGACGATACGAGTATCTTGAAAATGAATGACCATATCTGGATGATGGTTGCCATTCACATCGACAAAGCTGAGCGTGACCGGGATGAGTTCCTGACCGTTGCCGTAGAGCTGCGGCCCGATATAGATGCGCGCTTTCGAGGCATCCCCGCCAGGAAACTCGATCACCTCGATACGCCCGTTGAGGTTCAGCGCGATGAAGTGGCTGGGGTTGCCCGGCGAATCGTTGTGTCCAACAACCATATCCGTCTGAAATGTGCGCGGGCGTCCATAATGAATATCGTCCCACGTCGTGTTCCACCAACTGACGGCCAGCGTCAGCAGGGTCCACAATACCAGCATGGCTATCATCCCCAGACCCAGTAAAAGCAAGGGGTGCGCGCGCAGAGCAAAACGGCGGCGCAGCGAGCCTGCTTTCTTACCTGAGCCAGTGGTAAGCGGGGTCTTTGGCAATTTCTTTGGACCAGTAGCTGTTGATGGCTCCGCGGACGATGCGCGAACACGTTTTGTCTCGCCATCAACATCCGTATCCCGTTTCCACTCTTCGACCTCTTTGTTGTCGTTATCGTTTTCCTTCTCTGGTTCTGTCTCCCCGCTTTGCTTCTGTTTCAGACGCGAGGCGCGCTGGGCCACAGGTGGAATGGCGCTCGTTGTAGCATTTTTCTTCCCTGCTTTCTTGCTCTCGTCTATGATGGGACGATGCGGCAGGATACTGCGGGGAGTGATATGATCGGTTGATTCGAGTACTGGCATGGTCAGGGTACTCCTTTCGGCATAGCAAGCAAAGACGACTGAGATAAATGATGGCAACAGTGAAATAGCCGGACCAGAGATTACCTGTATGCGAGCCGCAACCTGGGCATAGCCGGGTAAATGCTCACACTAAACTGAACGTAGCAATAGGTAATATTGCGTCAATCGGAAGAAATAATGGGGACGCAGGCATTGTCCCGGTTGTTGTAACTCACCTCGTTGAATGAAGAAAGTGCGTTTTTGCTAACACTGAGATTATACCATAGAGCCAGCCGTTACACCAGTCGGCTACAGGAAAGTTTTTTGGTCGAGTACTGTCTGCAAATCGGCAGGCAACGGAGCCTCCAATTCAAGCGTTTCTCCAGTGAATGGGTGGACAAAGCGCAGTTGGCAGGCGTGCAGGAATTGCCGGTTAAGCGGCGCTCGCTTGAAGACATTGCCCGACCCATAAACAGGGTCCGCCACTACCGGGTGGCCGATAGCTTTCAAATGCAGGCGAATCTGGTGCGTGCGCCCGGTTTCCAGTTGCAGCAAGAGCAGTGTATGACGGGCATATCTTTCCAGAACTTTGAAGTGTGTGCGTGCCTCGCGGCTGCCAATCGCCGTTATCGCCATCTGCTGGCGATGGCGCGAGTCTCTGCCAATGGGCGCGTCGATACTGCCCTGGTCAAGCGCAACGTTGCCTTCGACCAGCGCCAGGTAGCGTTTGATAATGGTATGCTGCTTCATCTGCTCGAGGAGGGCCGCCTGGGCGCGCGCGTTCTTTGCGACAATAATCAGGCCGGAGGTGTCTTTATCCAGTCGGTGAACGATGCCTGGGCGCAGTGTCTCCTCCGACTCCTGCAAGACGGGCAAATAGGCCAGCAGCGCATTCACCAGTGTATCATCATGGTGTCCGGGGGCTGGATGCACCACCATACCGGCAGGTTTATTTACTACCAGCAGGTCTGCGTCCTCATAGATTATTTCAAGACCAATGGCCGCAGGTCTGGCAGGCCCGGTGTTCATGGCAGGGGCGAATGCAGACAACTGGATTTCATCTCCATCTCTTAGCATATAGCCTGATTTGCTCTTTTGTCCGTTGACCAGCGCTGAGCCGTTGGTAATTAATTGCTGCACCGAGGTGCGCGAAAGATCACTCAAGGTGGTAGTCAGGTAGCGATCAAGCCTCTGGCCGACTTCCTGTGATGAGATGAGGAAAGTACGCTTTTCGCCAGAGAGAGACGGTTGCGACGATTGTCTATTCATAGTCAGGGCGTACCCTTCTGGTGGTTCCCCACGGGGTCATCCTGCTTTTTATTAGACGCCTGAGCATTGTGAGTGGTATGTGGACGACGGAAACTGCTAAAGAGTAAGGTTACGAAGAGCAGAAAAACGCCCACCGAGATAGCTGCATCCGCGATATTAAAAATGGCGAAGTAGAAGTTGATCTGTGGAATGCGAAAAGCAATGAAGTCTACCACATACCCGGCGTGTCTTACCCTGTCGATGATGTTGCCCAGCGCACCGCCCACGATCATACCAAAAATGAGCTTGATTGCCAGCGATCCGCTGTTTATCATGCGCGCGTACATGTAAGAGATGACGCCTACCGCGATAATTATCAATCCCACCAGCACAATACTATTGGCAAAGATTCTGAAAGCCGCCCCATTATTGCTGGTATAGAATAGTAGCAGGTATTGCCCGATAAGATGTATTTGAGGACCTGTATCGGGCGGAGACAGGTGTTCAACCACCAGCGTCTTCGTCCATTGATCCAGGATCACAATGATGATAACGATCAGTAATGCCA
>DASTKD010000026.1:0-11808 GCA_035716135.1 Ktedonobacteraceae bacterium | reverse complement strand
AACATGTCCGCCGGGACGCTGGCAGCCTATGTACTGGTGTTGCGCCAGGCTTCGACGCCCATCACCACCTTGAACGGCGTCAATCAGCAGATACAGGCCGCCGCCGTTGCCATCGACCGTATGTTTGAAGTGCTGAATCATCCTGAGGAGACCGACGCCGAGAAGGGCATTGTGCTGCCTGACGTGCGCGGAAAAATCACCTTCGAGCGTGTGCATTTCTCGTATACGCCGGGCGTCGAAGTCTTGCACGACGTTTCGCTGGACATCCCGGCGGGCGCGACCGTGGCCCTGGTCGGGCGCAGTGGGGCGGGCAAGACAACTATTGCCAATCTGCTGATGCGTTTCTATTTTCCCGATAGCGGGCGTCTGACCATCGACGGCTACGATTTGCGCGATCTCAAGATTGAAAGCCTGCGCAGCCAGTTCGGCGTGATCCTGCAAGACGATTCCCTGTTCAGTGGCACGATTGAAGAGAACCTGACCTTTGGCCTGCTGCGTAAAGTTTCGCTCTTAGAGATGGAAGAGGCGGCGCGCAACGCCAATATCCTCGATTTCATCAAGTCACAGCCGCTCGGTTTCAAAGCGCCCCTGCGCGAGCGCGGCCAGAGTCTTTCGGGCGGGCAGCGCCAGCGCCTCGCCCTGGCGCGCATGTTCCTGCACCAGCCTAAAATCCTGATTATGGACGAGCCATCGTCCGCGCTCGACAACGAGTCCGAAGCTCTGATCCAGCAAGCCCTGAAACGCCTGACCGCCGGGCGCACCACTTTCATCATCGCGCATCGCCTCAGCACCATTCGCAGCGCCGACCGCATCGTCGTCATCGACTCCGGCAGGCTCGCCGAGCAGGGTACACACGACGAACTCCTGGCCCATCAGGGCGTCTACTGGCATTTGTACAATAGTTATGGAAGGATGTAAAGGCTATGCCCTCGATACGACGCGCCTCTGGTTGTCTCTTTGGCCTGGCATTCGGCGATGCGCTGGGCGCGCCGACCGAATTTCTCAATGTCGATGAAATTCTCGCGCGCTTCCCGCCCGACGGCCCGGCGCAACCCGAAGGCGACCCCGCGCGCGTGACCGACGACACCCAGATGATGCTGGCCGTCGGTGAAGCCCTCATGCAAACGCCGCGCCCCTACACTCCTGAAGCTTTAGAACGACGATTGCGACAAACGTTTGTCGCCTGGCTGAACAGTCCTGAGAACAACCGCGCGCCTGGTAGGACCTGCCTGCAAGCGTGTGAAAGGCTGGAAAAGGGATTACCCTGGTACCAGGCAACAGTCGCGTCGTCTAAAGGATGCGGTGCCAATATGCGCGTCGCCCCGGTGGGGTTGCTGCCCGCCGGTAAAAGCGGCGTCCCAGAAGCTACCCGCGCCGCCATCGCGCAATTCCAGGCCGCTATCACACACGGCCATCCCACCGCGCTGGCAGCTTCCGACCTGACCGCCAAAGCTATCGCTGAACTGCTCGCAGGGTGCGCGCCTTCGCAATTACCGCAGCGCCTGCGTACCTATGCGCAGGAACAGCGCACAACCTATCACGCCGACTGGCTTGGCTCTCTCTGGCAACGCCCCGGCCGCCCATCGCCAGAAGAGTTCATCGCGCGTGGCTGGGATGAATGCCTCGAGGTGCTGGATCGCCTGGACAGGGCGCTACAGCAGCCCGACCGCGAACACGACCCGTGCCTTGCGACGGGCGAAGGCTGGATCGCTGAAGAGGCATTCGCTACAGGTCTGCTCTGCTTCCTCCTCTATCCCGATGACCCCATAGCCGCCATTCGCCGCGCCGCCGTTACTAAAGGCGACTCCGACTCGATTGCTTGCCTGGCAGGCGCATTTGCCGGAGCCTATCACGGTTTCGCGGTCTGGCCCAAAGATTGGGTGAGGCGCATCGAATATGCAGGAGGATTAGCCATGCTCGGCTCTTGCTGGGACTAGTTGTTGCAGCAACTGGTGTACTTGCTCTGCATTCTCCTGGGGATTGGGGGTTAGCCAGAGACGATAAGATGGGGCTTGCGCCGCCATATCGCCGAAAATATCAAACATGTAGTCAGCTTCGCCCTCTTGCGCCTGCTGCTGCGAGATGTACTCCTGCATCAACCAGTTGACGGCCTGGGCGCGCGAGAGCGGCTCCGCTCGGAACTCACTGGCGCGTTGTTCCTTGCGCAAGAAGAGCATCACACGTACCGGACGTGAACTCACCACCTGCCTGCTAAAGTAACGCTGCACATCAACCGGGCGTTTCTCGCGCACATCGCTGGACAGGGTCTGTATAAACTCGGCTTGCGCCATCATCTCGGTAGTACCTTTGCGCACACCAATATCTTCCGGGAACGAATAGACCCTGACCAGACTATCATCCTTTGCCAGGAACAGCACGTCGTCCGCCAGGTGATACATGCCGGTTTGCAGGCAAGACAGGATCAGCGTGCTTTTCCCACTGGCCGGCGATCCCACTATTAGCACCCCGGCATCGTTCAGCGCCACCGCGCCAGCATGGATAATCTCGTAGCCACTATAGCCAAACATGGCTCCGATCACCATATAAAACACGAAACGGGTCAAAAACCAGGGCTGGCACTGCGTTACATCCTGCATAAAAATAGTGGCGTGAAAGTCTTTTTTATGCATCACCGAACATATGCGACTGCACACGCCAGGAAAGGCCTGGAACTCGCGGAAACGCAGCCAGTCTTCCTTCCAGCGCGCCCGCATGGGGCCATCCAATCCGCCAATCTCGATCCATGCGACATCATCCGGTTTAGCCTGCGCGGGCGCGGGCGGGAAGATTTCACCGGGGCGCGTCTCAAACAGGTAACAGGTCAGAGCCACCGGGTAATAGAGGCGCTGACCCGCCTGCCACAACAGGTCTTCCGGGATATTGACGGGCAGATCAGCAGGCCGCTCATAGAGATATTCCGCCATCAACTCGGCATAATACAGAAAATGGCGCACATAATCCGCCACCGTGCGATGATTTGTCACCACGCGCACCATGCGATGATGCAACAGATACCACTGCTCGATCAGAGGACCCGCCACCTGATCCAGGTAAGGCTGCGCTCGCTGGCTCTCAGCCGTATACATACACACCTCTTCAGCACTCAACAAACTCTATCGATATAGTTCGACTATCCTACCACATCCTGAAGAGATGAGCTAAACGCATAGGTAACATGGGCTAACTCGTCGTTATGGTAAGGGCGGGGGTGGCTCTTTCATCAGAAGGGGGTTTGGAAAGGAACAGTCAAGTGAGAGCTGTCATCCTGAGCGCAGCGAAGGATCTCGGTTCCCGGCGTGAGATCCTTCGCTGCGCTCAGGATGACAGCTTGCTCGCCCTTTCTCAAAAAACCTCCGGGTGAAAGACCCTCGCGGTCGCCTTCACCCCTGGAAGCTAGCCTCGACTGGGGGGTTGCTGCAAGGACCAGCGATTGCCATCAGGATCGCTGAAGTAGGCAAAAGATCCCCAGGGCTGCACGTCGATTTCACTGATGTCAACGCCCCGCCTGGCTAACTCCTCTCGAACGGCTTTCACGTCCGAGACCACCATGAGCAGCGTTTCGAGCGATCCGGGCGTCATGGCGGTAATGCCCACCCCGATCACGATGGAGCAGGCCGACCCCTCGGGGGTCAACTGGACGAAGCGCAGGTTCTCATTGACCTGCTGGTCAAAGTCAGCGTGAAAGCCGATCTTCCCGGTATAAAAAGCCTTGGCGCGGTTAACGTCCGAGACGGGTACCGGAACCAGTTCGAGTTTCATCTGCATGGAAGTCATCGTTGTTTATCTCTTTCTGTGTGATTAGCCGTTCTTCTCCTTCAAGTATAAGCTGTAAGGAGGACAGAATCGACCCTCGTTCCGGCGGATATTCTCGCAGAGGAGAAAGTTCTGAAGGATCAGTGTCCTCTACTTGAACACTCCTCACCATTTGCCAACCCACGCTTCTATGTAGTATGGTAACTCAAGGTAACGTTCTACAGCCTGTTGGGAAAAACCCAGGGAGATGTATTTAGCATGAGCATCCAATCGATCAACCCCGCTACAGAAGAAGTTTTGAATACGTTTGAGCCATACAACGAGGCGCAAATAGAGCAGGCTCTCGCGGAAGCGCGTTCGGCATTCCTGAAATGGCGCAACACGTCGTTCGCGGACCGCAGCGCTTTATTTCATACGCTTGCCAACTACCTGCGCGAGCGTAAAGAGCATCTGGGTCGCCTGGCAACGCTCGAGATGGGCAAGCCCATCGCCGAAGCTATCGCGGAAGCCGAGAAGTGCGCCTGGAACTGCGACTTCTACGCCGACAACGCCGAGAAATTTCTGGCCGACGAGCCAGTTACCAGCGCCGCCACCAGCAGCTACGTCGAGTACCAGCCATTAGGCGTCGTGCTGGCCCTCATGCCCTGGAACTATCCTTTCTGGCAGGTTTTCCGCTTTGCCGCCCCGGCATTGATGGCAGGCAACACAACTGTTCTGAAACACGCTTCCAACGTATCGATGTGCGCTCTGGAAATGGAGCATATCTTCAAGGCGTGCGGCTTCCCACAGGGCGTTTTTCGCACGGTGCTGGTACCGGGCGCGGAAACTGGTCGCCTGATTGCCGATAAGCGTATCGCCGCTGTCACCCTCACCGGCAGCGACATCGCGGGCGTCTCCGTAGCCTCCGCCAGTGGACAGGTTTTGAAGAAAAATGTGCTGGAACTGGGCGGCTCCGACGCTTTCATCGTGCTGGAGGACGCCGATCTTGATGGAGCGGCACAAATGGCTGTGCGGGCGCGTTTCCAGAACACCGGCCAGAGTTGCATCGCGGCCAAACGCTTTATCGTCGTCGAGTCCGTCGCCGCCGCATTCCAGGAGAAATTCGTCGCGGCAGCCTCCCAACTCAAGATGGGCGATCCTATGCAGAGCGAAACACAGATCGGGCCAATGGCGCGCGGCGACCTGCGCGACGCCCTGGACAGGCAAGTGACCGAGTCCGTCAAGATGGGCGCGCGCGTCCTGCTGGGCGGCAAGCCAGCCGGGGGCAAAGGCTACTTTTATGAGCCAACCATCATCGGCAACGTGACTACAGAAATGCCCATGTTCCGCGAAGAAACCTTCGGCCCCGCCGCCGCCGTAATTATGGCGCGCGACGCCGATCACGCGGTAGAACTGGCGAACGACTCGGACTTTGGGCTGGGCGGCAACCTGTGGACGCAGGACATTGAGCGCGGGCGCGCCCTCGCCCGGCAGCTCGAATCGGGCGGCGTCTTCATCAACGGCATGACCGCTTCCGACCCGCGCCTCCCCTTCGGCGGCGTCAAGCGTAGTGGTTATGGCCGCGAACTCTCCTCCTTCGGCATCCGCGAATTCGTCAATATTCAGACGGTCTGGATTGGCCCAACTGTCGCCGCGCAGCCAACAAAGGTTGCAACAGAATAATTTCAACAGACGAATGCAGCAATCGGCGCTACCGATTGCTGCATTCGTCTGTTGAAATGATCAGATTTGTTACTCTTCTCATCCGAGAAACGTGTATAGTAGAGGCAGCCCTGAGTTGATTTCGCAGATCAGATTCTACAGGAGAAGCATGTGTCAGCCACGAACGAGCAACAGCTAAAAGATTGGTGGGCCGAGGGGGATACGCCCGTGCGCGAGCATTCCCGCGTGACCTATCTGATCGATGGTCGCAACGTTATGCTTTCTATGTGCCGCCATTTTCTGAAGGCGCGTAAGTACATCTATCTCGCCAACTGGGGGCTGAGCCCCGATATGCACATGGTGCGCGGCAAGGATCATCGCGCCGGACCGGATGGCAGTCCTGAACAAGACGCGCTTATGCAAGAACTACGCACCGATGGGCTGGATGAACCCGCCATCACGTTCTGGACGACGCATGACCTGACCGTTCAAAATGTACTCGGTTATGCCGTAAGCAAAGGGGTTGATGTCAGAGTATTGCTCTGGGATTGCTCCGACCTCTTTTCTCATTATAAGCCGGGACAAGCGCGCGACCAGCTTGTCCCGGTCGGCATAACCTGCCTGCTCGACGATAGCTCAAGAGGATTGCGCCATCACCCCATCGAGTCGCTGCATCAAAAAATCACCGTTGTGGATGGCACTCACGCCTTCGTCGGCGGCATCGACCCGCTTATCGAACTGAGTGGCGACTTTGACCGCTGGGATTTATCGGTGCATCATTACGCCGCTCCATTGCGCCACAATCCTCTTGATGCAACGCCGCATTCCTGGCACGACGCGCACACGATCATCGAAGGAACGGCGGTTGGTGATGTTGAACTGAACTTTCGCCAGCGCTGGAACGACCTTGTCAAACGTCATCACTGGGACAGCGCACTGATTACGCCAGAGCATCCACTGCCAGAACCTGTTGAAAGTCAGACCCTTGTGCAGATCGCGCGTACCATCCCGCAGCACACGTATAGTTTCGACCCCGACCCCGGCATTCAGGGCATCGCGCAATTGTATGCAAAGGCTTTTGCCAACGCACAGCAATTTATCTACCTGGAGAACCAGTACTTCTGGCTCCATGCTTTCTTCGGCCTGGATATTCCGTTCATCGGCACCGATAGCCCCGAAATGGAGCGTAATATCCGCGAACTGGGCGCGGCTCTGCGACGTGGCGCGGCAGTCTCGATTGTGCTACCCGACCATCCCAATGTGGGACGCGCCTTCACCGACGCGGGACTGGAACGCCTGCGTCAAGAAGCTCCAGAGGCGGCGGGGGATGGACGCATCCAGGTGTTTTGCCTCGGCACGTCTATGAACATGGACGGCACCGAACATTATCGCCCCGTCTATGTCCATGCAAAGGTCGCCATTATCGACGATAGCTGGTCTACAGTTGGCTCAGGCAATTTGAATAATCGCGGGATGCGCGACGACACCGAAATGAACGTTGCCACGCTCGATCCAGAGCGGTCGCGCGGGCTGCGTTTGATGCTGATCGCGGAACACATTGGCATGTTCAACGAAGACGAGTTGTTTCTGGTGGCGCAGTATCTGGGACACCAGCATCAGAAAGCGGATGAGGAGCAGCAGGCCAGGGACATGTGGAACACCATTCAGCAGAAGCTGAGCAATCCTCTGGTTGCCCTGGGCATCATGGTCGAACGCGCGCAGGAGAACCTGCGCCGCTACAAAGAGCAGCAGCCCTTCGTCGGTCATCTGCTGCCCTACCTGTCGGCAGCAGAGGCCAGACGCGAGCAACTCAATTTTCAAGAAGAGATTGGCTGGCTCGAAACGCCCAACATACGCGCTTAAAGGGTTCCCCGCTCTTTCCGACATTTTGGGGTATGCAAGGCGACCGCAAGGGTCGCCTCTACTAAGGACGGGTCCGGGGAGCCGCCTCGCGTCTTAGTAGAGGCGACCCTTGCGGTCGCCTTTGGGCCTCCCTGGACACCTCTTGTCCCTGGGGTCTCCACATGTATCCGGTAGAGAGCTATACCTACCCGCTTAAATCTGTTCGAGATAGCGGCGGCGGTCCCAGTTCGTGACGGCTTTGTCGTACTCTTTGACTTCCCAGCGGCGCGTGGCGACAAAGTGTTCCACGAAATCCTCGCCCATGTAGTCCTTCACCAGTTCGCTTTGCTCCAGCAGGTCGGTCGCAACGGTGAGGTTGCGAGACAGAGGGCGAATGTGGCCGCGCTCAATGGCTCGCGTTACCGTCTCTGTATCATAAGCATTGCCTTGCAGGCGCTCAGGCAACTCCAGTTCGTGTTCGATACCGTAGAGACCACTGGCGAGCGTGGCGGCGAACACCAGGTAAAAGTTGGCATCCGCGCCAGGTACGCGATTCTCGACGCGAATGGCGCGTTTGCCCGCGTTGATGATGCGGATCGAGCAGGTGCGGTTATCCATGCCCCAGGTGGTGTTGAGCGGAGCCCAGGTACCCTCTACATAGCGTTTGTACGAATTGATGACCGGCGCGTAGAGAGCCATGCATTCTGGCAGTTTCTCCAGCACGCCGGCCAGGAACTGGCGCATGAGGGGCGACATATGCCCTTCAGCATTTTCGTCCCAGAAGAGGTTACGCTCGCGGTTGCTGTCCCACAGGCTCATGTGCGAATGGCCGCTACTGCCGTCCTCCTGGTCGTTCCACTTCGCCATGAAGCAAGCCGTCAGACCCATCTGATGGCAGATCTCTTTGACGCCCGCCTTGAAGAGCATGGTCTTATCGCCGGAGGCGAGCGCGTCGTCGTAGCGCAAGTTCATCTCATACATGCCGGGGCCGTGTTCGCGGTTGTAGCCCTCGATGAAAATGCCGTAATCGCGCATGGAGCGCGCGATGCGACCCAGCAGGCCCTCGTCGGCGCTGGCCTGACTGATGGAGTAGCAGTTGAAACCGGGATTGAGCGGCAGCAGGTTGGGGCCGTAGTCCTTTTCGCGCAGGGAGACCATCGTTTCGTGGAAGAAACGAAACTCCAGTTCGGCGGCGGCTGAAGTCTCGAAGCCCATAGCGCGCGCCCGCTCCACAACTCTGTTAAGCACGTAGCGCGGGGAAATGGTGACGGGTTCGCCGTGTTCGGTCCACAGTTCGCACACGCAGGACGCTACGTTCTGTTCCCAGGGAACCAGCGCGAAGGTCGAGAGATCGGGCTTCATGACAATATCAGAAAAGCCATGCTCCCAGTTGCTGAACTTGAGGTTGGGAAGCACGTTCTCGGCAATGTCCCAGCCGAACAGCACGTCGCATTGCGCGAAGCCATCTTCGATGGAGTTCACGAAATGCTGTGCGGAGACGCGCTTGCCGCGATAGACCCCCTCAATATCGGGCGAACCAATTTTGACGTACTCGACTTTTCCTGAGTCGATAAGCTGTTTCACTTCAGCAAGATCCATGTGTCGTTTCATCCTTTCTTCCCGTAACATGCCTTACAACCAGGCGAAATAGAGGGGAACTACCAGTGATAAGCGGAGGGGCGGCGATTTTCGAGGCAGGGAATCTGCTCGCGCGCGCGCTCGATCTGCTCCAGGTCAATCTCCGTCATGATGACCGTTGGCATATCCTGCGCCTGTGCCAGCACCAACCCCCACGGATCAACCACCATTGAGCGTCCAAAGCACTGACGATCGGGCAGGTAGCTGCCCACATGCGCCGGAGCCACCACGTAGCAAAGGTTCTCAATGGCGCGCGCCCGCAGCAGCACTTCCCAGTGGTCGCGCCCCGTGTGCAGCGTGAAACCGGCTGGAACCATCATCACCTGCGCCCCTCGCAAAGCCAGCAGGCGATACAACTCCGGGAAGCGCAGGTCGTAGCAGATCGACAGGCCAAAGGTGATGCCGTCGATTTCAGCCGTGACAATCTCGTTGCCCGGAGCGATGCGGTCAGACTCGTAATGCTTCTCGCCGTTCGCCAGGTTGACATCGAAGAGGTGAATTTTGCGATAGCAGGCGGCGATCTCTCCATCGCGGTTGATGAGGGCTGTCGTATTGTAGAACTTGCCGCGTGCCTGCGGGTGACGCTCGACGATGCTGCCGCCATGCACAATCATGTGATAGCGGCGCGCCTTCTCCTGCAAGCGCTCGATAAAGGGGCCAGGAACGGTCTGCGCCGCCTCATCAAAACCTGAGTAGGGGCCAAGATACGACCAGAATTCGGGCAAGGCTACAAAGTCCGCACCCATATCGGCGGCTCGATCTAAAAATAGCTCTACTTGCGACAGATTCTCGGCGGGGTTATCGCGCGAGTTCAATTGAATAACAGCCGTTTTGAGGTGCATAGTCGTGGCTCCTTACTCTGCGCAACGCCAGGAAGCAGACTCCAGATGAAGCCTGTATATTATGAATAGCAGAGTAGCATGTCGCAAGCTGAGCGTCAAGTACAAAACATGATACAGGGCGGGGTTCTGTATGGTCAAAGCCTACAAAAACATCAGGGATACTATAAATAGATGCCAGCCTATATATCTCGACAGCGACAAACCTCTATGTTACACTAGGAACAGCAAAGCAAGGTATAAAACAGCTATAGAAGGACAGCAACAGGCTTCATGTATAAACCGCCGTTACCTGAGGACGACGCAGCCCACGACATTCCGGAGTTTTCCTATCCGGCCCGCCAGCGCAGAGCATCGCAGTCTGGCACGGCTCATCGCCGCCGGGTGCCGGGAGATTATCGTACCGACGAACGCCCCGGCGAGCCTAAAATTAAACGCGCCTCGCTCCTACGCGAGCAACAAGAGAAGCAGGCCCGGTTGGAAGCCGCGGAACGCGAGGAGACAGGGAAGGCAAGAGCGGTCAGAAAGCCCGCCCCTGATACGCGCAGGCTACGCGACGAAACAGGCACCAGCCGGGCTATGAGAGAGTCCGGCACGAGCCAGCGCCGACCGGGTGAAGGAACCGGCAAACGCCAGGCTATTAGCGAAACCGATATTAGCGCGTACAAAACGCACGACGAAACAGACGCCACACTGGTGACACGGGGGCGTCGCTCATCGGGGGCTTACATACCTCGCCAGAGTACGTCACGCCCTTTGCGACGCAGGCGCGCTGGCACATCTCCTATCTACTCATGGCGCTCAAAACCCCGATCACCCTTTACACGCAAACAGGTCATTACTACCGTGAGCCTGCTGGTCGTAATGATTCTCCTGTTTATCCCCATCACCCTGATTAGTAAACACAACGCAGACATTGCTTATCTCTCAACCATGCCCGGCGCGGCCAGCACGCAGCCCGGCGTTAGCGAGCCATCTACGCCAAATCATAACCTTGTCATCAGGCCACAGGACCTCGATCACCCGGCTCCGCCAGTTTTCGCCACTTCAGCCTATCTGCTCGACGCCGATAGCGGCGATACGCTGTATGCTTATCAACCTTTCATGCGCCTGCCCATGCTCAGTACCACCAAATTGATGACGGCTTCGCTGGCTATCGAACAAGACGGCAATAATCTCGACCAGAGAATCACGATTACCGACGCCATGAGCAAAGACATTAACCAGCTCAGCGCGGATAGCGCCCTGTTTGGCATTAAAAAGGGCGAAACCTACACCCTGCGCGACCTGCTCTACGGTCTGTTCTTTGTTTCCGGCAATGACGCGGCCATCGCTATCGCGGATACGGTGGGCGGGAATCTCCAGCATTTTGTAGATGAGATGAACGCGAAGGCGCAACAGCTGGGCTTGTACGACACTCATTTTATGAACCCGCACGGTCTATTACAGGCAGGACAGTATTCGTGCGCTCACGACCTGGCGCTGCTCGGCAAGTATAGTATGGGTATAGCGGCTCTCCACCAGATCAGCGGCCAGAATTCTTATCACATTCCCGCGGGCGGCAACCATCCAGAGCGCTTTCTGATTAATGAAAACCAGTTTATGTGGTGGTATCCGGGCGTGGACGGTGGCAAAACCGGCTACGATGGACAAACCGATTTCATCCAGGTGATGTCGGTGACACACAATCATCATCACCTGATCGGCGTGGTGATGAATACCAACAACTGGTGGACGGATATGCGCGACCTGATGAACTGGGGCTTTGACTCATTTACCTGGATTTCGCCGCGCGATGTGGATACGCAGCACGCTATTCCCTATGACTACCTGTGGAACTTTTTCGCCAAAGACACAAAGGATTTCACCATCCCGACCGCCGATCACGGACGCTACTACGTCTATACCGGCTTCAGCATTTCCGGGCCAATCATGGCCTATTTCGACGCGCATGGAGGCTTACAGACCTTTGGCTATCCAGACAAATTAGCGACAAAGCCTGTTGCCGGCGTCTATAGCCAGCAATTTGAGCATGGTACTATTCAGTGTAATATGAATACGAATACGTGCCAGCGAATATGAGATGGGGTGAGCG
>DASTKD010000025.1:0-7964 GCA_035716135.1 Ktedonobacteraceae bacterium | reverse complement strand
TATCTTATCTTGCATGTACTGCCTTTCCTTAGAAAAACGTGTATAGCGGTCATTTAAGGAAAGTCTACCCGAAGCAAAGGGCTTTCGTCCAGTATTCCGTTCGGTAAGCCTGCCTAAAGTCTTTCGGTGTAGGACTACCACAGGGAGCATCAGAAAACGCTCATGTGATCGAAATGTTACAGTACGCGGCTGGAATGAGAGGCAATAGTGATATGTGCCGGGTATTATTTGACGTGGTGAGTGAGTCACCTCTTCAAAAAGAATCCAGTACGAAGTAGCTGTAGCGCATTTTGTGCATCGAGAGCGAACAACGTTTGTTAAGACTATTCCCAAACATCAGGAGGAACATGTGTTATGAAAGCTGCCGTTGTCCATGATTTTACGTCCCCGTTGCAAATCGAAGACATCCCCGTGCCAGAACCAGGGCCAGGGGAGATAGTGGTGAAGATCGAGGCGTCTGGCCTCTGTCACACCGATATTCATGCCGCGCACGGCGATTGGCCGGTCAAACCCAAATTACCGTTCATTCCCGGTCATGAAGGCGTTGGCAGGGTTGCGATGGTTGGACGGGATGTGACCGGGGTGAAGGAGGGAGACCGTGTTGCTATTCCCTGGCTCGGCTACGCCTGTGGAACCTGTGAGTATTGTATCTCCGGCTGGGAGACGCTGTGCGAAAAGCAGCTCAATACCGGCTACTTCCTGGATGGTGGCTATGCCGAATATACGAAAGCCTTCGCACGCTACGTCGGCAAAGTACCCGACCGCGTCAGTTCTTTCGATGCCGCACCTCTTACCTGCGCCGGGGTCACAACCTATAAAGCCCTCAAGGTGAGCAACACTCGTCCCTCTGACCTGGTTGCAATCTTTGGCGTTGGTGGTCTGGGGCATCTGGCGTTGCAATATGCCAAGATCGCGGGCGCAGCGGTAGTCGCCGTTGATCTGGTTGACGATAAGCTAGAACTGGCGAAGCAACTGGGCGCGGACTTCACGGTCAACGCGAGAAAAGAGGATCCGGTCGAGGCCATCAAGAAGTTAGGTGGAGCTGACGCTGCCATCAGTCTGGCAGTCTCGCCCAGGGCCTTCGAGCAGGCATTCAGATCATTGCGGCGTGGCGGCACGCTGGTCTTTGTCGCGCTGCCTGCCGACAACTATATGCAGTTGCCCATTTTCGAGACCGTCCTCAACGGTATCAACATCGTCGGCTCTATCGTTGGCACGCGGCTCGATCTCGCTGAGGTGTTTGAACTGCACGCGGCTGGCAAGACTCGCGTGATCTACGACACTTGCAAGCTCGAAGATGTTAACCACTCATTTGAGGAAATTGAGCAGGGGCGCGTACCGGCTCGCCTGGTGTTCGATATGAGGTGACTTCTCGTCGTTATCGAGGGATGCGAGATGAGTGCTTGACCCATCTCGCATCCCCTCATTGTTCCTTGTTTTTCGGATTTGCTAAATCAAATCAGGCTTAAACTTTTCAAAGTATCTGCTACAATTTGACATGCTCGTGGCATTACTTTTTGCATCAATTCGACAAATTGATCCTTACCGAAGAACTTCTGCAGATCTTTAATGCTTTCCTGGGCTTTAGTATAATCCAGGCTTTGCGTCTCTTTAAAAATCGTTTGTGCAGATAATAAGAAGGTGAGCGCCTCTTCATACTGGTGCTGTTTTAAAGAAAGCAAACCGATGTTAAGCAGTGTGAATCCTTGACCTCTACGATCTCCCACCTTGATACGGATATTCAAGGCTTGCTCAAAGTACTGTTTTGCTGCTTCCAACTCTCCTAACTCAAGATAGTGACGCCCTAAATTATGTAATGTCCAGCCTTCCCCTTTTTGATCGACAACTTCTCGGCAGATTATCAGGGCGCGCTCAAGTTGCTTCCGCGCTTCGTTTTTTTGATCCTGAGTGTTATAAACGAGAACAGCGTTATTAAGGATTCTGCCCTCTCCTCTACGGTCTCCTATCTCGCGGCTGCTTTTAAGTGCCTGTTCGTAGTATTCTCTGACTCGTTCTCTCTGGCCCATACTGCTGTAAATGCGGATTAAGTTATTGAGTATTCTGTTTTCTTCCCAGCGGTCGCCGATTTCTCTCAAAATACTTAGAGCTTGATTGCAGTACTCCAAAGCCTTCTCATACTCTCCTAAATCAGCCGCAGTCTGTCCAAGATTACTGAATATTTTCCCTTCACTCCATCGATCTCCTACCTCGCTGCAGATCTTCAAAGCTTGTTCATAGTACCAGCGTGCCAATTCTTTCTGACCTAGATCATCGTAAATCCAACCAATATTAATGAGTGTTGTCCCTTCTCCCTTGCGGTCAGATACGTCCCGGCGTAGTTCTAGTGCTTCTTTGTAATGGAGCAGAGCTTTTTCCTTTTGTCCTAAATAATTGTAGATAATGCCCCGCGTGTTCTTAATTCTCGCTTCTCCCTTATAGTCTCCTGTGTCCTGGCAGATTATCAATGCTTGCTTAAGACAACTCTCTGCTTTAGTATAACTACCAGTATCGGCGTATACTAAGCCTAAGTTATTAAGGATGAGACATAGCGCTGCATGATCTTCGACTTCTATTGCCAGAGCTAAAGCTTCTTCAAGAATGTGGCATGCCTCCTCTTTCCTTCCCAGGGCGCTATAAGTGCGTCCTAGATTATTTAGTATACTGGCTTCTAATTTACGATCACCCGTTTTTTTTACAAGTGCTGATGCGCGTTCGAAGCAATCTCGAGCATACTCCTTCTGTCCTAACTCGCTGGATTCTCTCCCAAGCTTTTCATAACTGATGGCGTTCTGCAAAAGTATTTGGCGCTTCCTCTCAGGAGACAATTGATCAATCTGGTCTCTCTCTGAACGAGTCTGATCAATAAGCGAACGGCAATGCGACAGTGTATCATCATAGTTCCGTTCAAGGCAACTAAGGAGGCGCTTAACATCACTTTCTCGTTTTTGTCTCTGCTTTGTTATCGGAAGACCTTCATCGAGTAGCTTTAGGACAAGGGAAATTAGCCCTGATACATTCTCTTCTGCATTTTGTACTGCCATGAGAAGCAAATAGCGCCGGGAAACTATTGCATCAGGAAGCCTTAAGGTATCTTCTAGTAATCTGCAAAGAGCCAGGAAAGGTTCTCTTATCTTATCGAGTAAATCACTTAAATTTCTATATTGATCAGGCCAGATATGATTTTCTTTCTCAAATATCTGGTGTATGTTTGACATCTCTATAAATGACTTCTCAAGAAGGTTCAAGTAAGATGTTATCTCTTGTTGGAAATCAACCAGAGACATGGGCATAGACTGTGATAGAGAATGGGTGTTGTCTTCTGTCATATCTTCCATCTATTTTGCCTCTCTAATGAGCGCTGCAAAACTGTATAATCTAGTACAAAGACTTCCTACAGAAAGATCAACTTCCCCACATGCTGCTCATAGAACGTATATCCTAATGATTGCTACTATCTAGACTACCATAAAAACAAGTATTTTTCAATATCCCTTTTTGATATGATAACTTTACTGCTTAGATTGAAGACGTTGTATTGCTAAAGTAAGACTTTTTGAGATTTCCCGGTATTTTTGATAGAGCATCTCTCGACGTTTCGGTGTTATTTGCATGTCTAGCAAGTCTGCTGCCAGATTAAGCCTCGTAATCACTTCCTGTAAAGCCTCCTGGGAGGCATCTGCGGATATAAGGAGGTTCTTCATGTTGGAAGACCTGTCGATGCTTCCAATCATTCCACGCAGTTCTTTTTCCAACGAAACAAGATTTCTCTGTGTAATGTCACGCTGGCTCATACCATACTGAAAAAGAGCACGAACCTCTATCAGCCTTTCTCTAAAGTGTTGGAGAGTTATGGCTGCTTGCGACCCAGTAGAATCGGATTTTAAAAACACAAAACGCGATTCATCCAGCATGGTCGGCTGCTCTGGTAATAGATAAATATTATGACACAGCTTTGCTCCTTTCTGGCATTATATCGCAGCCAGAGTGCTTACTCAAGCTTTTCATCGCTGTCGAGTCGGATTTTGAATTGATCCAACCTTTCTAAGAGATTTTTTTTCTCGTTACGAATCTTTTCGTGTTCAATGTTGTACTGACGCTGCTCGATTGGTGTTTTTCCAGGAGGGCAGAGAGCATGTAATTTATCTAATGCTATCTTCAGTATGCTCAAAGCGCTTTCCATATTGTCGAGGTTATACTTCATTACTAAGTCAGGTATCCTGGCCTCTCTGCCCAGCTTCCTCACATTTGCGCTGAGAGTATTTACTGCTTCAATAGCACGTTCACATTGATCCTGGTAAATGTATTGTCCTGAATCGAATGGGGAAAAGACTTCTGCTATTTCGTCATATCGATTTAAAATTGTGGTCCGTAGCTGCTCTTTAGTACCTTCCGGGGTTTGTATTGTAGCAGGTTCCTCTGGCATATTTTTCTGCTCTTTCAGCTCCCCTACTACCTGTTGCCCTTCTATTGAGCGAGAAACTGTGGTATCTGGCACACCGGACACATGTTGACTAGAATCCCATTTTGCCAGGATTTCAAAGGCGAAAGCGCTTGCATGATTTGCTGCCAGTTTTTGAAAGTTCTTTGCATCTACCTCACTTTTATTGTCAATAAGGTCAGAAATACCTCGGATAATAAGTGCATCAACGCCTGGATTAGCATAAGCAGCCTGTAGGAAACCATATCCCTCCATTTCCACTGCTACAGCATCGCTATAATTATTTCTTAGTCGTTCCCAGATCGCAGAACGGGTTGATGCTACTACACTTCCACCTGCGGCAATGGGAACCAGGAAAACACGAGGAGGGGGATTGGGAATGGGGGGCGGCAATCGTTTTAGCCAATCACTCGATCTTGCTTCTGCACGCGCTAACTCTGCCATACGAAAGGATACGGTTCCTACTTCTGGTCTGGGCTGAAAAGCTTCATTGGCTTTGCCCGCATCGTATCCATATACTTTTGTCGCAACTACAACATCTCCTAATCTTACATCTTTAAGACCGCCTGCCACACCTACAAAAAGTATGAGAATTGGTTTGAAATGATTGATAGCTCGCTCGGTTTGTACAGCAGTTGGGGCATTACCTGCTCCGACTTCAACTATTCCTACATCCCATAAAAAATTTCCTCCTGAGAAGACACCTCGTTCATAGATATTCCCTTTTTCATGTTTTTCAGTTCGTATCTGAGTAATATGAGCGCGGATACTACCATATTCAACGGGAATAGCGGTGAGTACAACTGCACAACGGGAATAGACTTCCTCATCCATCATAACGAATCCCTTCTCAATCAGAGAAAGCAAGCGACAGCCTCAATTTGCTTACAGTATCTGTAAGGGATACTCGTAAATTGCGTTCTCTGTGAATGATTTTTTAAGCCCACTTTTATGTGATTTTATATCGTTCAAGGAGCTCCTAAGATTATTATAATTCATATATTGATAATTGTAAATACTCTGTATCAATAAAATTATAGAACATTATTTCACTATAAAATAGGCGAACACTATTTTATAGTGAAATGTTCGGTGTACTATGAACTTAATGCAATGTACTCTATTTTAGCTTGTAGGTGATAAACTTGCTCCGATTTGATAGAGGTGGATGGCATAGTAAAGCAACAGAGGACTTATAGCAGAGAGTTCAAACGGTTACGACGAAAAAACTTTCCCCTTTGACCACCCTTCCAGATTCAATCAAATGGAAGCTAGATTTTTCTATAGTTACGACGAAAAAACTGCTTCCATTATGCATAGGTCGGCGCGACCGGCGGCGATGATGGTGTTCACCTCGTCGCTGGTGGTCAGGTAGCCGCCGACGAGCGTAGGAATACCCGCCTCGTTGCGTACCCAGTCGCTCAGTTGTGTGAGAAAGCCTCGACCATAGGCAGGTTCACTCTCAAGGATTGTCTGACCTGCCTGTATTGCCAGTAGATCGCAACCATGTTCGCGCAAGTTACGGGCAACGGCAATAGCGTCCTCAGCTGAAAACCCTCCTGGCACATAATCGGTCACAGAGAGCGCGACCGAAAGCGGTTTATCCTCTGGCCACCGGACGCGCACGGTATCAAACACCTCCAGCGGGAAGCGCAGCCGGTTTTCCAGCGAGCCGCCATACTCATCACAGCGCTGGTTGGTCAGCGGCGAGAGGAAGCTTGCCAGCAGGTAGCCATGCGCGAAATTGAGTTGCAGCAGGTCAATATTGGCGCGGGCGGCGTATTCGGTCGCCTTTGAAAAGGCATTGCGCACTCGCTCCATCGCGGCGTGATCCATCTCTCGCGGTATCTGGCTCTGTGGTGTGTAGGGTAGCGGCGAGGCTGAGAGCAGCGGCCATGCCTCCCTGCGCATGGGTCTGTCTACGCCCTCTATACGCGGTCGAGTTGCACCCCGGCGTCCCGCGTGATTGAGTTCGAGCGCAAGTTTTACATGCGAGATATCGTGTAATGATTTCACCATCTGCGTCCAGGCTTTCACCTGCTGATCCGTGTAGAGGCCAGCATCGTTCGGCGTGATGCGCCCTTCTGCTGAAACCGCGACCGCTTCAAAGAGGGCAAGGCCGCAGCCTCCACAGAGCGGCGCGGCAAACTGGAGAAACTGTTTGAGGCGTTGTTTCGCCTGCTCTGGTGTGTCCTGTGGACTGCGGTCTGTAGGTGGCATACCTTCGATTATCCTGGACAGGACGACGCGATTGGGCAGTTTGAGCGAACGCAGCATCAGCGGGGTGAACATGGGCGGTGGTGCGACTACCGTCTGGAAAGGCAGGTCGAATTTGCCCCACGTTGTGGCGTGATCGGCTTGCTGCGCGTACCAGCGATCGACGCTGTCTCCAAAGTGCGGGTCGCGCAGCTTGAGATCATCATAAGTGATGCGCCCACTGCGTGTGAGCAGGTGGAAGGTAAAGGGCATCGGGTCAAGGTTGAGGTGGCGTTTTAGCGTCTCGAAATACTGCTGGCTCTCCTGCGCCGCTCGCTGGAAGGTTTCGACGACCGGCTTCCGCTCTAGCTCGTAGGCATTGAGCGCTGTTTCGATATCGCCATGCTGTTCGAGGGCTGCCGCCAGTGAGATGGCGTCCTCCATCGCCAGTTTTGTGCCGGAGCCGATGGAGAAGTGCGCAGTATGCACGGCGTCTCCAAGCAGCACCACACGGTCAGTGTGCCACGATTTCGTTTTGAGCGTAGGAAAGCTGATCCACTTCGAGTTGTTCGAGAGCAAGGCGGCACCTTGCAGGTAATCGGCAAACAGGTGCTCGCAGTAGGTCACGCTCTCCGTCTCGCTGGCTTTGTCCAGTCCCGCGCTCAGCCAGGTAGCCTCATCGCATTCAACGATGAAGGTGCTGGTGGTGCCGCTAAAGGGGTAGGCATGGACTTGAAACAGGCCATGCTCGTTCTCGCGAAATATGAACGTGAAGGAGTCCAGTACTTTGTTTGCTCCTAGCCAGATATAGCGCGCCTTTCCCTGTGAGATGGAGGGCTGAAAGCGATCAGCGTAGGTTCTGCGCACGATGCTATTGATGCCGTCGGCGGCGATCATCAGATCATAATCCCGTAGTTCCGCAAGGTCGTTGATCTCGTGTCCGAAGGAGATGGGAATGCCCAGCTCGAGGCAGCGCTGTTTCAGGATGCTGAGCAGGTGTTTGCGCGAGATGCTGGCGATGACATGACCGCCGCAGCGAATGCGTTCGTCACGATAATACGTGTCGATGGCGTCCCAGATGACGAACTGGTTGGTGATCTGTTCGTAGGTTTTGGCGTCGGCGCGCTGGAACGAGGCCAGTGTGCGATCGGAGAAGACGACGCCCCAGCCATACGTCACACCGGCGGGGTTGCGTTCCAGAATAGTGATATCATGGGCAGGATTGTTCTTTTTGATGAGCAGACCGGCGTAGAGTCCCGCAGGCCCGGCACCGAGAATGATGATCTTCACAACGTCCTTCTTCCTGATGCAAAGTCAATTGACCTCTTCG
>DASTKD010000024.1:0-15101 GCA_035716135.1 Ktedonobacteraceae bacterium | reverse complement strand
ACACCACCCCCGCCCCTACGGATCATTCCGATCCTTTCGTTGAAGTGGTGCCTATTCATCCGGCAAGCTCACAAAAACCGCATCATCCACCACCTTCACGGGGTACGTCGCAATGTCCTGGCGCGCGGGGCCGCGCAGGACTTTGCCGGTGGTGATATTGAATTGCGCGCCGTGCCAGGGGCAGGTCAGGATTTCGCCGTCGAGTTCGCCTTCATTGAGGGGGCCGCTGATGTGGGTGCAGTTGTCGGTGAAGGCGTAGATGCAGCCCTCCACTTTGGCGAGGCAGACCGGCTCGCCATCGACCTCAACCGCCATCAATTCGCCTTCATCTAAGTCGTCTACCTTCGCCACTTTGAGGTAATCGGTCATGGTCACTTATACACCCCTACCCTGCACAGGTAGCAGCGCGCCCGTCACGCCATCGCTGGCGGAAGAGACCAGGAAAATAGCGGCCTCGATGATCTGTTCTTTGCTGACCCATTTATTTTGCAATTCCTGTTCGCTCGGCTTCATAGATTCGAGATTGGATTGGGTGACGATGAGGCCGGGGCCAAGCGAGTTGACGCGAATACCAACGCTTTTCCCCTCTTTAGCCAGGGTGCGGGTAAGCGCATCTACGCCGGCTTTGGCGCAATTGTAGGCCAGCATATTCGCGCTGGCACCCATGACGCCACCGGCGGTGCTGAAATTGAGGATTTTGCCGCCGCCATTTTTTTGCATGACCGGCCACACGGCACGCGAACAGAGAAAAGTGGAACGCAGGTTGTTGTTCAACTCGGACTCCCAGGCGGCCAGCGTCAATTCATGCGATGGGCCATATTTGGTAAGGCCACCCGCCAGGTTGACCAGGATGTCGATGCGCCCGTAGTGGCTCACCGTCTCTTCGATAAGCGCGTTGACTCCCTCTTCGGAGGTCAGATCAGCCGGAATACCGGCGACTTGCGCCCCCTCTGCTCGCAATTCTTCGGCTCGCGCGTGAACACGTTCGGAATTGCGCGAGCTAATGGCAAGCTTCGCTCCCTCGCGCCCGAAGGCCGAGGCCAGCGCGAAACCAACCTGTCCGGCATGACTGACGCCAGTAATAATGGCGATTTGATCTTGTAAACGCATCTATTCCTCCTCGTCCTCTTCCTCGCGGGGCTTTTCCAATCCAGCCAGCGCGAGGCTGCGGTGCAACACACGCAGCGATAAAAAGGCGCATTTGGTACGCGCCGGACTGATGGGGATACCCAGCGCGTCGAGCACATCATCCTTGCCCAGCAGCACAACTTCCCCGACGGGTTTGCCCTCGATCATCTCTGAGAGCATAGAAGCCGCCGCCTGGCTGATGGCGCAACCGCGCCCCTGGAAGCGCACCTCTGTCACCTGATCTCCCTCGATCTGCAAATCTATAGCAAGCTGGTCGCCGCACAGGGGATTGGAGTCCTCGGCGTGCGCGTCGGGACGCTCCAATTTGCCATAATTGCGCGGGTTGCGATAGTGATCGAGAATATATTCCCGGTAATCCATTGACATGGGCAATATCCTTACAAATTAAAAATCTCCAACGCCTTGTGCAGTCCTTTCACCAGTGTATCAACATCACTCTCTATGGTATACACGTAGAAGCTGGCGCGCGCGGTTGCGGACAGGCCGAAACGCTCCATGAGCGGTTGGGCGCAGTGATGGCCGGCGCGGATGGCTACGCCTACTTCTTGATCGAGGATGGAGGCGAGGTCGTGCGGGTGAATGTCGCCCAGCGTGAACGAGATGACGCCGCCGCGCTGTGAAGCATCTGGCCCATAAATGGTCAGGCCCGGCACCTGTTGCAATTGCTCCATCGCATAGGCGGTTATGGCCTGTTCGTGCTGGCGCGCCTTGTCCATGCCAATAGCGTTGAGATAATCAACGGCTGCTCCCAGGCCGATGGCCTCGGCGATGGCGGGTGTGCCGGCCTCGAACTTCCAGGGCAGGTCGTTCCAGGTGGACTCGCGCAGCCCGACCGTGCGAATCATGTCGCCGCCGCCCATGAATGGCGGCATAGCTTCCAACAGGTCGCGTTTGCCATATAGCACGCCAATGCCCGTTGGTCCCAGCATCTTATGCGAACTGAAACACAGGAAATCGACATCCAGCGCTTGCACATCGACGGGCATGTGGGGTACGCTTTGCGCTGCGTCGAGCAGGGTGAGCGCGCCAACCGCGTGCGCCTGCGCGATCATCTCCCGCGCCGGGTTGATACTGCCCAGCACGTTCGACATGTGGGTGAAGGCTACCAGCTTCGGCTGCTGCTGCAACAACTGCTCGTACACATCCAGCCGCAGCAAACCATCATCTGTCAATGGCACAAACTCGAGACGCGCCCCGGTGCGCTGCGCCAGCAATTGCCAGGGAACCAGGTTGCTGTGATGCTCCATCTCGGTCAAAACGATCAAGTCGCCCGCCTTGATGTTGGCATTGCCCCAGCTATAGGCCACCAGGTTGATACTCTCTGTCGTATTGCGTGTGAAAATGACCTGCTTGCTCTGGCGAGCATTGATGAAACGGGCAACCTTGACGCGCGCCCTTTCCATTTTCGCCGTCGCCTCTTCGCTGATCTCGTAGACGCCGCGATGCACATTGGCATGGGTCGTCTCGTAATAGGCGCTCATGGCCTCGATTACCGCCAGAGGCTTCTGCGAACTGGCCGTGCTATCCAGGTACACCAGTGGCTTCCCATGCACCTGGCGCGACAGGATGGGAAAATCCTTGCGAATATCTTCCGCGCTGCGTGTCGTCGGTTGTTGTACCGTTGTCATATGCTACTCCACCAGGGCGGGGCTTGCCCCGCCCCTACCCTGTACGCTATCCGGGTATAACCTAATATTCCGCCAGTTGGATTTCTTCATCTTCTTTGGGGCTGTTGAGCGAGACGGCGTATTCGTCTACGCCTTCGACTTCCCAGCGTTCCTGGGCGTCGATCCACGTATCGGTCTCGCTTTCGTAGCCCTGGCCCATGCGGCGCACGATGCTGCGGCGCAGGCGCGCGCGCAGGTTCTCCAACGGGATACGCTGCAACACTGGCTCGAAGAAGCCCTGCACGATGATACGCTCGGCCTCTTCGCGCGCGATGCCGCGCACCATCAGGTAGAAAAGCTGCTCTTCATCGATTTTGCCGGTGGTCGCGCCGTGACTGGCGCTGACTTCGTTGGCTCCGATTTCCAGGCCCGGAATCGACTCCGCGCGGCACGAGTCGCTGAGCAGCAGCGTGTGATCCGAGAGGAACGAGGCCGTTTGCTGCGCATGAGGCCGCACGCGGATCATGCCGTCGAACTCGACCCGCGATTCGCCGGTTAGCACGCCCTTGACCAGCGTTTCCGCGTTGGTCGCGGTCGCGGCATGGTCTGACAGCGTATTGATCGAGTAGCGCTGGTCGTGGTCGGTGAAGAAGACGCCCACCAGTTCGCCCGCGCTGCCATTGCCGAGCAGACCAACGCCAATATACGAAAGCATGGCGTGGCTGCCGAGATCCGCCAGCACCCAGGTGGTGCTGCCATCCTTTTCATGCACAGCATTCTTGTTGGTAATCGTCCACACGTTCGGGCCGAGGTCCTGCATATTGCTGAACTCGACATGCGCCGCGTTCTTGACATAGACTTCGACCACGCTGCTGAATAGCGAAGGCTGCTCGCCCGCGAAGGATGAGTTATGTTCCTCGACGTAGCGCACACTGCTCAATTCTTCGGCGATAATCAGCGTATGCGCGAAAATGGCCGAGGCGGGCGCGCTGAGCCAGATTTGTGCCAGAATGGGGTCTTCGATGTCTACGCCCTTTGGGATATAAAGGAAGACGCCGCCGCTCCAGAAGGCCGCGTGCAGCGCGGTATACTTTGAGCTTGCCACAGGAATACATTCGGTCATGAAGTACTGCTGCACCAGTTTGGGATAGTCGCGCACGGCGCTATCCAGGCCGGTCAAGATCACGCCTTTGCTCTTCAACTCCTCCGAGAGTTCTGTTCTCAGCACGGAGGCGTTATCCTGCACAAACAGGCCGGAGCGTTGATCTACCAGCCCCTCTTGCAGCGATTGCGCGATGGGCGCGGACAAGGTATCGTCGCTGCTGGCCGCTACATATGGTGAGAGTTGTTGGAACTTGAAGTTTGAGAAGATGCGCAGCGTCCCCAGATCTCCACGCCGACCCAGTGGAAAAGGAGTCTGTTCGTAGCTATCCCAGGCTTGCAGGCGCTTCTGAAGCATCCACGCAGGCTCGTTCTTGAGGCGCGAAAGTTCCTCTACCGCGCCGCGCGAGAAGCCCGTCGGAAAGTTGTTAGCCATTGACCACCACCCCATTCTCTTCATCGGTCGGTTTGAGCCATTCGTAGCCCTTGTCTTCCAGCTCAAAGGCTAGTTCGGGGCCACCGGACTTGACGATGCGCCCGTCAAACATGACATGCACGTAGTCGGGGGTAATGTAGTTCAGCATTCGCTGGTAGTGGGTAATTAGCAGGATGCCCAGGTTTGGTCCGCGCAGTGCGTTGACGCTTTCGGAGACGATCTTGAGGGCGTCAATGTCCAGGCCGGAGTCGGTCTCGTCCATCAGGGAGATTTCCGGCTCGAGCAGGGCCATCTGGAGAATCTCGGCGCGTTTCTTTTCGCCGCCAGAGAAGCCGTCGTTGATGGAGCGGTTGATGAAGCTGTTATCCACTTTGAGCAGGCGCATCTTGTCTTGCAGTAATTTGCGAAATTCGCCAGGGGGGATGCTCCTGCGTTTGGCGGCTTTGCCGGTGGGGTTCTCGCCCTCTTCCAGGGGCTTGTTGCCTTCGCGCACGGCCTCGAGCGAGCGGCGCAGGAAGTTTGCCACGCTCACGCCAGGAATGGACATGGGATACTGGAAGGCCAGGAAAAGGCGCATCCGCGCGCGGCGGTCGGGCGAATATTCGAGGATGTTCTCGCCCTTAAACCAGATTTCGCCATCGGTCACTTCATATTTGGGATTGCCCATCACTACGTTTGCCAGGGTGCTTTTGCCCGAACCATTGGGTCCCATCAGCGCGTGTACTTCGCCCTTTTTCACCACGAGATCGACGCCGCGAAGTATGGGTTTGCCTTCAATATTAGCATGAAGGTTCTTAATAATTAATTCTGACTCCATTACGAAAAGATATCCTCCTGTGTTATGCTTCTCCACCCCTTGGGGTGATGAAATCTTGTTTTTATTTATTCAGTGGCGGCGTGCGCCACGCGAATATTAGAGAGCGCGATAAATTGCGCGGGAGATGCCTGCTCCTGTTCCGGTTCGCCCGTCAACTCCGCCAGCGTCATAGCGTCGATAGTCTTCGCCACCGCGTCGCGCACTCTGGACCAGAGTTGCTGAATTTTGCATGTGCCAAGCTTGCCGCAAATCTCAGTCATCTCGCCCTCGGTGGCGCAGATCATGGGCGCGATTGGTCCTTCCAGCACGCGCAAAACCTCGCCCATCGTAATCTCTTCGGGGTCGCGGCTCAAACGATAGCCGCCGTGCGCGCCGCGCGTACTCACCAGCAATGGCGGCTCCGCCTCGCGCAAAAGCTTCGCCAGTTGTTCCAAATAGGCCAGAGGCAGCATCTCCGCCTGGGCAATATCGGTTAGCGAGCGCGGGCGTTCGCCATAGTGACGAGCCAGATCGACCATGATCCGCACGCCATATTCGCCCTTAGTAGACACTTGTAACCACATGGTCGACTCCTTCTCTTCTTTAGTACTGCAATATCCACGCGCAGCCAGATTATTCCGACTTATTTACCAGGATATATTTTAGCACCGTAAAAGGAAAGCGTCAACTGGCAGATCGATGGAATCAGGGCTTGTAAGGGATTGTGGAGGTGTTGAGGAAGGCGACCGCAAGGGTAAGGACAAAGGCGACCGCAAGGGTAAGGATAAAGGCGACCGCAAGGGTCGCCTCTACTATGAACGCCTGTGGTTTCCCATCGTCGTCATAGTAGAGGCGACCCTTGCGGTCGCCTTTCTCACCAACTCTGCTGATGGGGTTGATGGCAGAATCCCTTAACGCTAAAAATTGGCGCAATTGTTGGTAATATTTCGTGTTGTCAAACGATAGTGTTGATGAGTACTCATTCAAGATGAGGAATGAATGCAAGATGGGTACGAATAAAACATGAAGTCAGGAGAACACATGATGAAGCGTTTTATCAGGGTTGTTATGCTGCTGTGTGTGGTGGCTATTCTACTCGGCGTTTTGTCGCTCAAAACGATAGGGGCAAAGGCTGCTACAGCGAGCGGGAACCTGTCCAGCGCCACTGCTTGTGGCAAGTGGAGCGTCGTACCCAGCCCTAATGCGAGCGTCTCGCCCGATGGCCTGGACGCGGTGGCTGCGGTCTCAAATAGCAATATCTGGGCGGTGGGTGGCTCTGGCAGCCAGGCGAGCGGCGGCCAGACGCTGATCGAACACTGGAATGGCGCGCAGTGGCAGATTGTGACAAGCCCCAGCCCTGGCACGGATTACAATGTACTTACCGGTGTGGTAGCGATCTCGGCCAGCAATGTCTGGGCGGTGGGATGGCAGGGCAATCTTGGTATCGCCGGGACGCTGATCGAACACTGGAATGGCACGCAGTGGAGCGTCGTGAAAAGCCCCAATCCTGCCTCAGGCGGCGACGAGCTTTACAGCGTGTCCGCGGTCTCGGCTACCAACATCTGGGCTGCCGGGTTCATGGAAAAGAACACGGTTAATGGTCCGGTGGGTCAGACGCTGGTCGAGCATTGGAACGGTACACAATGGAGCGTCGTGAAAAGCCTCAATCTCGGCTCACAGGCCAACTTTTCTGGAGTGGCGGCAGTTTCAGCTAATGATGTCTGGGCTGTCGGGTTCTACGCGAATAGTAAAGGTATCTGGCTGGCGCTGACTGAACACTGGAATGGCGCGCAATGGAGCATCGTAAAAAGCCCCAGTCCCGGCTTGCAAATAAACTATCTTTACAGCGTGACGGCAGTTTCGGCCAACGATGTCTGGGCAGTGGGCTACGCTGACAGCCAGACGCTGACCGAACAGTGGAACGGCACACACTGGAGTGTCGTGACAAGCTCCGGCCCTGGCACGGTTAGCAACCTCCTGATCGGAGTAGCAGCCGCCTCAGCCAGCAGCATTTGGACGGTGGGAAGCTCTGAGGACAGCAACTTTGTCTTCCATACGCTGACCGAACAGTGGAACGGCACACACTGGAGCGTCGTGACAAGCCCCGACCCAGGCTCACTTTTCAACCAGCTTTTGGGAGTCGCGGCGATCTCGCCCACCAACGTCTGGGCCGTAGGTCATGCTGATAGCAACACGCTGATCGAACACTACCACTGCTAAGCAGGGCAATCCGCGATTGACTTGCGAATAAGCCCCACCGGAATATGCGGTGGGGCTCATTTGCAAGCGAACAAACAAACATTACCACCTCGGGCCTTGTGAATGATTGTCAGGAAGGACCGGGATGGGGAAAGAGCAAGGCGACCGCAAGGGTCGCCTCTACTATGACACGACCATGGAAGCCGGGACGTTCATAGTAGAGGCGACCCTTGCGGTCGCCTTGCTCCACACGATCTTGCAACAACCCCAACCTGTGTCAAGGCACATTAATTTGCGCGTTTGCGCCCCACCACAATCTGGCGTGTGCCTTTGCCAAAGGGCTTCCAATCGTAGCCGCCGTAGATGGCATCGATGCTGAAGCCCGTCGCCAGGAAGAGCAGTTGCAGTTCGCGCGGGAAGAAGATATGCATATCGAGGCGGGAGAGATAGCGTTCGTGTTCGCCGTTTTCAAAAAATTTCTCATGCGTCCACAGGATATGCTCTAATTGCTCGCTGGTATCATATTTGCGACTGGTGTACAGCAGCATGGTAAACTCGTCAGGCACTTCGATCTCATCTTCCACGTACACATGCGAGGGATGGTTGAGGGCGTCGCTGAGATAGTCAATGTCAGGCACGAAGACATCTACCACAAAACGCCCGCCCGGCGCGAGATGGTCACAGGTATTGCGAAAAGCCTCAAGCTGCTGTTCGATCTCATACAGGTGCGCAATCGAGTTAAAGGGCAGCAGAATCAAATCGAACGTTCCCTTATTAGCCAGTTCGTAATCGCACATATCCCCTTCGTGCAGCGTCACGCGCTGTCGCAGCGTGTCGTCTTCGCGTTCCAGCTTGCGCCGGTACGCCGCCAGCATCTCAGGCGATATATCCAGCCCCTCAAGCTCAAAGCTGCCGGGGCTATGCAACAACTCCATGCCAATGCGCCCGCTGCCACACGCCAGTTCCAGCACGCGCTGCGGCGTAAACCGCATCACCAGCTCGCGCCAGAACGGAATATCCTGCTCCGACTGCCCCTGATACTCCAGGTCATAATCGCTGACGCGCTCGTAATATTCCCCCATATGATAAAGCATAACCATGCTCCTCTGGCATTTGTTCTTCATTCCCATTGTAGAGATTAGCACAAACATATATTCATCTGCAAGAACGCATCTGGATGGAAGCCAGTAGAGACCCGATTTGAAATAAACCAGGGTACTTCAATCAGCAGCAGGAATCCAGCGAGCGTTTTGCTCCTCCCAGGTAGGAGGTGTACCCGGCAATGGGGTGGTTGCTTCCACACGAAGGGAGTCAATGAGGAGCGAAACAAGGCGCTGGCGTAGTTCTACCGTGCGCTGAGCGTCGCCAAGCTGCACCTGGGCTATGCCTTCTAGCATAAACCCCACGTCGAGCAAGGTAACATCCTTGCGTATGGCACCAGCGGCCTGAGTGCGCTGAAACAACTCTTCGCTTCTGGCCTCAAGACGCTGGCCCAGTTCCGCGTGTACATTCGTCGTTCGGAACGTTCCAGCAAGACGGCTGCTTAACGAGTGGGTGTTTTGCATAACGATGCGTCTGAGGAATTGCGTATACGCTTCCCAGGGAGAGCGCTCGTCGGCAAGCGCCGCTTCGGTTTCGGCAATGTAAACTTGTTGGCCGATAGCGCATAGAGTGGCAAGCAGATACTCTTTGCTCGGATATCGCCGGTAGAGCGCTGCCATGCCTACGCCGGCTTTCTCAGCTACTGCCGCGATAGGGGCTGTGGGATCGGCGACAAAGACCTCCTGGGCGGCTTCAAGGATACGCCGGTCGTTTTCATTGGCTTCCTTCGCTCTCCCACCCGCTTGCCGCTTCGGGTTCGGGCTATCCTTCAGGAATTTCGATAAGTCAGGTGTACTTGACATCGTGTGTGATCTCCTGTAATATAATACAGAACAGAATAGAATATTCTGTTCTAGTATATCACCATTCATTTGAAATGCAAGCGAAGGGAGAACACAATGACTTACCTTATCACCGGTGCCACAGGCCCTGTTGGCAAATCCATCGTCACCGGGCTTCGCAACACCGGGCAGGATGTCCGTATTGTCACTCGTGATGTGAGCAAAGCCCCCGCCGGTGTAGAAGCTGTGCAAGGCGATTTTACGAAAGGGGATGTACCCTCCGAAGCTTTTGAGGGTGTGAACCGGGTTTTCCTGTTTCCGGCGCAGGGGAGCGTCGAGGCATTCTTGAAGCAGGCGAAGACAGCCCAGGTGGAACAGATCGTTGTACTCTCCTCCCTGGCTGCGGCGCTGGAACATGAGCGAGACAAAGATTCGGCGAGCGCGCTCCACCATCTTGCCATTGAGACAGCCGTCATTGCCAGTGGAATTCCGTATACTTTCCTGCGCCCCGGAACCTTCGCCAACAACCTGCTTTTCTGGGCGTACTCTATCCAGACCGGAGACACCATATATGGTCCCTATGGCAACTCCGTCCAGGCACCCATCCATGAAGCAGATGTGGCTGCCGTCGCGGTGACTGCGCTCACGCAAGACGGGCATAAGGGAAAGATTTATCCTCTCACGGGACCCCAGGCGCTGACGCGCATCGAGCAGCTTAACACTATTGGAGATGCAATTGGCAAGAAGCTGCGTTTTCAAGAGATTCCTGCTGATGTCTTTCAGAAGGAGATGGAAAAGTACATGCCCCCACCCATCATCAAGATGCTTCTGGATTACTGGTCGGACACTGTCACCGTTCCCGACGTTGTACTCCCTACAGTCGAGCAGCTTACCGGCCACAAAGCACGCACACTCGCGCAGTGGGCAAAAGATCACGCATCAGACTTCTCCCCGGTAGCGCGAACGTAGAAGCTTCGTGGGGTGTTGGTTTATCCCAAATAAAACTCACAGGTTTTCCAGAGAAAGTTCCCAACATCTGATGAATTGTAACAACCGAATGCGGGAAGGAGAGGGACGCTTGCGGCCCCAGGTTCTGTAGGGACAAGGGGCGGAGTGGGGTGGATGTGGGGGCCTTGTGCTTGTCCTCGTCGAAGTGCGATTCGGTCGGCATTCCGTGATGGGCAAGAGCCAGCCGCCCCACCCCGGACAAGCACAAGGCCCCCGCATCCTCTCCCCTCATCCCCTTGTCCCTACAGAACGAGATGCCCCCCGCCTTCATTTCCCCATTCGGTTGTCAAAAACCATTAGGGGCGGGCCTTTACGGTCGCCTCACCAGGCTTCCCGACAACTACTCGCAAACATTGCTCCACACGCGCACCACAAAAGCCAGCCCGCAGAAATCCTCAGCCGCAAGTTCCTTTTCCACCCTCGCGCACAACTCATCATATTCTGCCTCGCTAATTACCCCCATCCGCAAAAGAAATCGCCTCACCTCCCGTAGCAACCGCGCTGCCATATGCACAAAGCTTTTATGCATGATTGACCTGCTCGACAAAAGAATCGCGTAAGGCTTCTGAGGAAGAGCGGAATACTTAAACAGTCGCCGCATACGCTCCGAAGATGCAGCGTTCATGCCACGACCCGCCTCGCGCAGCCACAGACCGAGCATTGGCGTAATCCCCAGAAGACGCCGCTTAAAATGAGCGCGGTCAACCGCTATCGATCCCCTACTTTTCGCCAGCAATGCCGATAATTCCCACATGCTTTCAGGGATGAAACTCTGTCCTGCCTCATCCAACGCCTCACACAGCAACCCCACCAATCGTTCAAAAGCCGGGCTATTCGTTACTGGCAATTCTCCCTCCGTCCAGCATACAAACCCGCCCGGACGGCACAACTTCATGCACGTCCGCGCCAACCCGGCATAATCAACACTCATAACAAAACGTCCCGCAAAACTTATATGTACCAGATCAAACTTCTCAAGCGGAAACAAATCAGGAGCAATAGAATTGAGATCCGACGCAAAACATCCCACCTGCGAAAGTCCTTCTTGTTGCGCCAGCGCATTCGCCATACTCACCATCGCCTCATCCTGATCTATCCCAATGCACTGTAATTGTGGATAATCCCGTGCTATACTCCGCAGCCACTCACCTGCCCCACATCCAATCTCCAGCACCGACCGCGCATTCTCAAGATCACACGCATCAATCAATTCCACTGGCAATAACTCCCCCATCTCAACAATCACCATCTCCTGAAATGTCACCTCGTCATAACGACTACCTGTTCGTCCTGCATCGCCAAATAGCATTTGCCATAACTCCTTCCATAATGTTGCGTCCCTGCGAAAAGACTAAATGTTGCCGATAAGAGGAGTATATCATGAAACCTGTACTTTTGAAAGTACCTCTAACAAATGATATAGTCAAAAAGACCCTCTGACCAATAAGCTAAACTCATGAGTGAAGATAATGATCGTCCGAGGCTGCCGGGATATGTTACGATAAAAGAGGCGGCAAAAATACTCAATCTATCAGATAAAAGAGTATATGAGTACGTTGAAGATGGAAGGCTTTCTTCCGTCTGGGCATCGCATGTCATCATGATTCCGCTGGATGAAGTGCGAAAATTTAAACCCAACATTTCAGGTCGTCCGCGCAAAAGTGTTCCGCAATGGCACATATCGCCTGATGATAATCTCTTGCTCTCAACGCTTATTCTTGTGCGCATGAAAAAAGGTCAACAGGATGCCTTGATACAAAAATTGGAAGAAATCCGACAAACAAAACAACATCTTTTTCCAGGTACCATTGGTCGCTATTTCATAGGAGATAGTACAGGTAGCGATCCAGTACAGATTTTGTTCATCTGGAGAAGTTCAGTCATGCCAGATGAAGCGACGCGTGAGCAAAACCTGCAAGCCTTTCGTGAGGCGTTGGACGATGTACTGGATTGGAATACAGCGGAGTACCATCACGGCAGAGTGTTTATGCATACGTGACCTGCTATAATGGCTGCTAGCCATTTGAGTACTTTTGAATACCATAGTAAGGTAGAGCATAATTATGCCTGATACTACTATCAGTTTTATTGACGAACCGTTAAATGCCCTTCTAAAAGCTGGAAAAGACTATCCAAATTCAGATATTGACCTTTCTGTTGCTTATGTTTCTTCAATTGGTGTATCGTGGCTTCAAACTTTGTTTAAGAGTGCTAATCGTGTAAGAGCGGTAGTTGGTTTGTGTCCTATCAATCGGGTAAATGCGTTTGTAGAGTTGCAAGATTACGGTGTCGAGGTATATGTTTATGTCGCGGGACCGGGAAAAATATTTCATCCCAAGATATATTATGGCGCAACAAATGCACAAGCATGGGCTATGGTTGGATCTTCTAATCTGACTCAGAAGGGCTTGTCCATTAATATAGAGCGCAATCTTTTCATTGCAGGTCAGAGACTTACAGAACCATTTACCGCAATAGAAGCCCAATTAGGAGCATTTCGATCTCAAGCATATCCTTTTGATGATGAAATCAGGAAAAGACTCAGGGAAGTTGAGAAAAAAATGAATAGGAGTGTTTCCGAAGACGAATACGTGAAAAGGTTAATAGAGGCTGGTTTCAATCCAAAGACAAAAATAGGCAGTTCTATTCCTACAGAGGTACAGCAAGTCGCACTCGAAACGGTACTCGAGTTTGCTAAGAACACCAGACTTGAATATTCCTACCAGATGTTATTGTTGCTCGTTATGCTGTATCGAACTGATGAAAATGGGCAAATCCCAGTAGAGGACGCAGCACGTTGCTTTTCTCAATTTTATAAACTGCGCAAGGAAGCAGGGCTGTCAGTAGAAAAGAAGAAAGCTTTAAGAAGTGCGGTTGTTGATAAGGCCGATTTAAACCCGCCAGCGATGAGCAGGATTGTTAAGATAGATCCATTTCCACGTTTTGAACGCCGGGGATTATTAGATTTAAGTGAAGATGGCAAATACTTCATTGTTAATCCCGCCCTCCTTACAGTATTAACACCTCAATACAGAGCTGAATTGCGCTCGCTTGCTATTGGTCGGTTAGCGGAGCATTACGAAGAAAGCCTTGCAACAATAGATGCTCTGATTACAGTAGCTATCTGTTAAATTGTCTACGTCCTTCGGGGTGAATTGTAGGGACGCGATTAATCTCGTCCCTACAATTCACTATAACTTTTACCTACCTTGCCAGATTCGCCGTCATGCCCTATCATATGGAAGAGCGAACCTTGTAGCGCGCTCTACATTCTCGTTATTTTTAGTCAGAAGAGCAGCATGGCAACACGAACCAATAAGCGCAATGGAGGGACGCGATTGATCGCGTCCTCTGGCACTCGCACACGGAGTCCCATAAAAACTCCTCCTGGCCGCCATCCGTCCAAAAACAATACGCCCGGCCAGCGTTTTCGCCAGCGTATGGCCTACCGGCTGCGTCACCCTGTGGATGCCGCGTGGGGGTGGCTTAGCTCGGTGCGTACTGCCATCTTGCTTATTGCTGCTATTATCGTCATTTGCCTGCTCGGTATCTATTTTGTCCAGGCTCCCGGCGAAGTGCTTAATGACCCGGCCAGCTATGCCAGTTGGATACAGCAAAACGCCCTGCCGCGCTACGGCTCGCTCACGCCTCTCTTCGACACACTGCAATTTTTCACCATCTTCTCTAGCTGGTACTTCCTGCTGCTGCTCACCATCCTCTCTGTGAGCATCGTTGTCTGTACGCTCAACCGCGCGCCCGCCATCTGGCAAAACTTCAAACATCCCGTCATTCGGCGCAGCGAGAAGTTCTATCAAAACGCGCTCGAACGCGCCTCGTGCAGCCATCCTGACGCGCTCGCCTTTGTGACCGCCGAATTGCGCAAGCGGCGCTATCGTGTGCGTTCCAGCGTGTCCGACGACGACCAGCCCGTCACGTACCTTTACGCCAATAAGAATTCCTGGGCTACCCTTGCCACCTTTGTCTTTCATGCCGCCCTCGTTACCCTGCTTATGGCTGGCGTCGTCTCGCAGTGGCACGGCTTCCCGCAAAACAGTCCCGCGCGTCATATCCTGCCCGCGCCCATCGTCGCTCTCAGCGACAGCCTGGCCGGTTTCACCTTCGACCAGGCCCTGCCTACCGGACAAAGCGCCGTCGTCTACCCGCGCGGCACTGCCCACAACGTCAGCTTTCGCGTCAACAACTTCACTGCCACATTTGACCCACGTAGCGGCCTCGCTACCGACTACGTCACCGATCTGAGCGTCTTCCGCGACGGCCAGCTCGTCGCCCATAGCAACCACCTGCGCGTCAACGACCCTCTTTCCTATGATGGTATCGTCTTTCACCAGTCTTCCCTCATACCCTCCGTCACGCTCACCATCAGTGACGCCAACGGCTGCCTCGTCTGCGCCCAGTCAATCGTTCTTGACCAGACCGGCAACGATCAGGGCTTGCAGGTTGACTATGCTAAGGGCGTTCCCATCGCCGGCACTCCCATGACTCTCACCGTCGCCTTCTCGCATTCGCCCGCCGTGCAGCTTGCCCAGGTGCGTCACCCATCCTTCCTCATCAGCATTGGCGTACCCGGAGCCGCGCCGACCGATCTCAAGGCTCTGGCTAATATCGGCGTCGGTCAGACCACAGGCAGCTTCGACAAACAATGGAACATCACCCTCAATAATGCCGCCGAATCCACCGTCCTGCTCGTTACCAAAGATAGTGGCTCACCCCTCATCTGGCCCACTGCCGTGATGCTCATTCTCAGTCTCTGCCTCGCTTTCTACTTCCCGCAGCGCCGCATCTGGCTGCGCGTCTCCGGCCAGCACATCGACATGGCCGCCCTGCATGAACACTTCACCAATATCCGTACCGACCTCCTCGGCATCACCCGCGCCACCCAACCTTTCACCCCCCCATCTGTG
>DASTKD010000023.1:0-10767 GCA_035716135.1 Ktedonobacteraceae bacterium | reverse complement strand
GGTCGTCGCGGTGTCCTTCGAAGTCGAGGTAGAAGACGTATTCCCAGATACGCTGGCGCGAGGGGCGCGATTCGAGCTTGAGCAGGTTGATATTGTGGGCGGCCAGCACGCCCAGGCATTTGTGCAGCGAACCGGGCTGGTGCGCGGTCGCCATGACCAGCATGGTTTTCGCTTCGCCGTCTGTGCGCGGGGCAGGCTCGCGGCTCAAGACGATGAAACGGGTATAGTTGTCTTTAATGGTCTGAATGCCATGCGCCAGAATTTCCAGTTCGTAGAGTTCAGCCGCGCTGGCGCTGGCGACAGCCGCTACGCCTTGCAGGTTCTCTTCGCGGATCATCTTCGCGCTGCCTGCCGTATCGTAAGTGGCGACGACTTCCACGCCGAGTTCGCGCAGGAACACATCGCTCTGTGCCAGCGCCTGAGGGTGAGAGATCACCCGTTTGATGTCGTCGAGTTGCTGCCCCGGCAGGCAGAGCAGGCAGTGGTTGACGGGATGGCCGATTTCGCCCGCCACAAACAGATCGTGCTGGCGCAGCAGATCATAGACATCGTTGATGCTGCCGGCCTGCGAATTTTCGACGGGTACCAGGCCAAATTCGACCTCGCCGGAGGCAACGGCGCGGAACACATCCGCGAAGGCGCGATATGGCACAGGCTGCGGCCTCGCTCCCGTCTCCTCTCCCTGTAACTGCCTGCCAAAGTAGACACCGACCGCCTCATCGCCGAATGCGCCGCGCTCGCCCTGGAAGGCGACGCGCAATGTGGCGGGTGCCGGGGAATGGGATGGTAAAGTGTCATGGGGCGTTTGTACTGATTGTTGAGGATTGACGGACTGCGGCATGTATAAGTTCTCCCTGTGATACGCGCGATTTGGAGCGAAATCTCCATGTACGGGATTGTGCCAGTTTGCCCGCCAGTTGTCAAGCGCAAAAAATTGCAACAAAAAAAGAGCGACCTTTACGGTCGCCCTCTCAATCTGGCTTACTGAACGTTGTAATGCCCTTTGTGGTAGAAAACCATGCCTTTGCCAACCACTTTTACGGGTTGGAGTTCTTTGAGCATGATCGGCTCACCACATTTGACGCAAATGCGCTCGGTCAGATGGTTAAGCTCTTCGCGGTTCGCCAGCGATGCGCGCGCCGTCTTTGAAAGTTCACCCTTTTTTGGCATTGATATGAGACCCCTTTCGCCTGTTCTACTGTCTATCTCAACTCTTATGGTTGCTGTGACAATGCGCAGCAAACCTGCCCGCATCGTTTCGCAAGCCAGTATACCATAAGAGGGAATATGCTGTCCAATAATGAAAACATAGTACCGCCGGGAAATATTCCTGGCGACCGGAGTCATCTCACTGTATACCTGTCTTGTGCGGGACAAAGAGGGTTGGGCAGAGCTTTCCGAGAAGAATGTAGACAGATTCTTCTAGACAGAATTATCGGATAGCTGCGACGGCCTCGTCTTTCTGTTTGCCAGTGTTTCTTTCATGACTCCTTGCACGGCAACGCCTGAAAGGAAGGTTATTGCGCCGATGACGCCAATAGCCCACGAGACACCGAACAGGTCGGCCAGAATCCCGGCCAGCAGCGCACCTATGGCGTAGCCACTATCGCGCCAGAGCCGGTAGACACCGACCGCCGAGGCTCGCCAGTTGGGATGAACTACATCGGAAATGGCGGCAAGCAGGGTTGGGTAGACCAGGGCAGTGCCGAGTCCAAGCAGGATCAGATCGAATGCCCACCATGCGAATCCGTGTGTGAATGGTAACAGGCCGATAGCGATGCCCTGGAGCATCATGCCCCCCGCGATCATGCCCTTGCGCCCAATGCGGTCAGAGAGCGCGCCCGTCAGCAATTGCGTCACTCCCCACACGCCGGGATAGATGCCTGCCAGCAGACCGATCTGCGCAAGACTCATGCCCCGCGCGGCAAAAAAGAGGGGCAACAATCCCCACGCTAGCCCATCATTCAGATTGTTGACGAGTCCGGCCTGACAGGCTGAAAAGAGTGTGCGGTTCTTCCACGAGGTGAATACGAAGATTTCTTTGAACGAGGGAGCCGCCTGCTGCTCTGCCAGTTGAGTCTGTGGTGTTGATGCTGGCGGTTCAGGAGGAGATGTGAGTAAGGCTGCCTCGTGGCGCGCGTGACCACGCGACTCGCGCACGAAAAAGAGCGATAAGAGCAGACCCGCCAGCGCAAACACAATGCCGGGCAGGAACGGTTGGGGTCGCAACGCATACGTTGCGGCGAGATAGCCTGCGATGATAGCCGCGAGAGAGACGGCGAGATACCCTGACGCTTCATTGATGCCCATCGCCAGCCCACGCCTGGCCGGTCCTACCAGATCGATCTTCATGATGACGGTGGTAGACCAGCACAAACCCTGATTAATGCCGAGTAAAACATTGGCGAACACAACCCATTCCCACGATGGAGCAAAAATGATCAATAACGGCACCGGTAGCCCAACCAACCAGCCCGCTACCAGCACACCCTTGCGCCCAATGCGATCGCTCAACCTGCCCGCGAAGAGGTTTGCCAGCGCTTTGACGATGCCAAAACTCACAATAAAGGAAAGCACCGCCGTTGTCGATGCCAGGCCGAATACTTGTTGACCAAGTAGCGGGACGATGCTGCGCTCAAGACCCACCATCCCGCCAACGAAGGCGTTGATGATGACCAACAATGTGAACTGCTGCCAGTTGGCGAGCAGGCCAAGTTGTATGTTTTCACCTGTTCCTTGAGGAGGAACGGCTTTTATGTCAGGCGATGGCACCTCTATGCCCCTTTTTCACTTACAACTGGTAGCCCCAGGGCGCGCCAGTCTGGCAATCCTTGTTCGAGCCGGCGCGCATGATAGCCATGAGTACGCAGAAGCGAGACAGCCTCGTCCGCGAATACGCAATAAGGGCCGCGACAACAGGCGACGATCTCTCTCTCCTGGGGGAGTTCAACAAGGCGGGTTTCTAGTTCGGCTATGGGAATGGAAAGCGCGTCAGGCAGATGTCCGGCTGCATATTCCGCAGCTGGACGCACGTCAAGGAGCAGGATGTTTCCCTCGATCAGACGCTGGACCAATTCCGTCGCGCTAATCGGCTGTAAGAGAGATCGGTCATGCAAGTAGGTCTGCACAATACGGTCAATCTCGGCCATACGGCTCTCTCCTACGCGCCGCATGGCTTGCCACAAAGCAAATACCGGCTCATCCGCGAGGCGATAGTACTGGTAGATACCCTCGCGGCGCGCCTCGACCAGCCGGGCGGAGCGCAGCACTTGCAGGTGCTGCGAGGCATTGGCGATCGACATGCCCGTTTCTTGCGCCAGCGTCTCTACGCTATGTTCTCCCTGGGCCAGCACTTCGAGGAGTTCGAGGCGATGACCGTTCGACAGCGCTTTGCCGATGCGGGCAAACTGTTCATACAACGCATCTTTAAATGTCCGCTTCTCTTGTTTATCCATGTCTCACACCATATAGCCCTTGATAAAATCGGCTGAAAAACGAAATGATTTTCGTATAATCAGATCAATATATTCTAATATTCAATAGAATACTTGAATATCTATACGTTGTCAAGTACCTCTCAGGAGAAAACGAGGTCAAAGCTCGAAAAACGGAGCAGCTTTTTTTCGGGAGTCAATCCTGCATAGAATTAGAAAGGGCGTCAATTGCTTGACGCCCTCGCATTGATGTAGTCCAAATATTACGAAACTTCTCTACAGTTGCCGCGCTACAAGATCGCACTACTTGCCGCACTACCAGAGAATGTCTTTTTCAGGAGCGCATCCTGCGTCTCCTATTTAGAATAACGATGAACGCGCAACTTCTGTAACATCACAGTACACTTTTTCTCCTATTTTTCTTGTATACAGGGATACTCATGTGTTATGCTCAATGGAGTATATTCAATTCAAAGGGGAAGAGAAACCATGTCGGAACGAAAGCAGCAGAACTCCTATGTTCCCCTGCGCGTGCGCTTTCGCTCGCCTGCCGAGCGCGCGCAGTGGGAGCGCGAGCGGGCAGCAGGCTTGCCAACCATTCCCGCCACGCCTGATGACCAGGCGCTGCAAATGCCGGCCATAACCTTTTCTCATGGCCTGGAGAGCCAGCAGCGCGCGCATCAAATAAAAGAAGTGATTCGCCTGGGGAATCTCCTGCGCGCGGAACTTGGCCTCGATGAAGTCTTGCAGCAAATCGTCAATTCCTTGATCGCCTGTTCGGGTTTTCGTGAGGCGGTAGTCAATTTGCTTGAAGAAGTGAAGAATCGTGTAACGGCAGTAGCGTTTGCGGGAGGGACAGAGGAGGGTAATCGCACTCTGCGCGAGAATCCTATGACGGTTGAGCAGATGCGCCGTCTGATGCATTCAAAGTTCAGGGTGAGCCAGAGCTATTTCATTGCGCATGAGTATGCAGTCGAGTTTTTAGATATTCCTGCTGTTGTCGATATGCCTCTCGATCAATACGAGCCTGGCGGCTGGCATCCTGAAGATATGCTGATTGTACCGCTCTTCAGCCCGCGCTTGAAGAAAATCCTGGGCTTCCTGTCGCTCGACGACCCGGCTGATGGCAAAATACCTACCGAGGAAAGTATCGAGATCTTCGAACTATTCGCAAATCAGGCTGCCATCGCTATTGATAACGCGCGTTTCTTTCAGGAGCGCGAAGCGGAACGTCTTGCCCTCGAAGAATCCATCGTGGCGTTACGCCTCGATCTGGAACAGGTGCAGCAGGGAGATTTGCGGGTGCGTGTGCAATGTACGCACGAGAAGTTGCAGCCCGTCGTCGAAGCGGTGAATGTCATGATTGGCGAGATCAGCGAGATTCTGGGCAACGTGCAAAAAGTGACGCAGGCGGTGGATGAACACGCGCAGGACGTGCGTCGCAGTTCAGACGTGCTGGCGCGCGATGCCAGCCAGCAGGAACGCCAGGTAGAGCATATCTCGCGTGTCACCGATGATATGGCCGGCGCTATCAAAAGTGTCTCGGAGCGAGCGGAAAAACTGGCCGGGGCGCTCACAGAGGCAACAGAAGTGACGCAGGGCGGTCAGGAACAAATCGCGCGCGCCAACGATGGAATGCGTTTCGTGCGCGACACTACCATGCAATCGGCGCGTGTTATCAAACGCCTGGGTGAAAGCGGGCAGGAGATCAACGATACCGTCGTAGAACTGACCAGCCTGACAACGCGCATGAACCTGCTGGCCCTCAACGCCGCCATCGAAGCCGTGCGCGCCGGAGAGCAAGGCCAGGGCTTCGTGGTGATCGCCCAGGAGATTCGCTCACTGGCCGTCAGCAGCGCGGAGGCCGCGCGCAAGGTAGCCTCGCGTATCCGCTCCATTCAGAACGAAATCACCACCGTTTCCCAGAGCATTGACCAGAACATCCAGCATGTCGTGTCGCAATCCGAACTGGTAATGCAAACAGGCATCGCGCTGGAAGCCATCGACTCCGTCATGGACCGTATGGTGGAACTGATGCAGGGACTCGCGCCAGCCGCGGAGAGTCAGGCCCACGGATCGAAACTGGTAGTCCACTCCGTCGAAGAAATTGCCCGCATGGCAAGCGAAATCGCCGCCCAAAGCGGCCAGATGAAGCAATCGCTGGCCCACCTCGTGGAACTGACCAACTCGCTACGCAGCCGCTTCGCGGTGATTCGCGTGACGGAACGATGAGGTGAGTTTCTATACGCATTTTAGATATTCGGTTGCTGTATAGGTTGCCCACTACTTATAGCCGCCCATTGTTGGGGGAAGTATTCTTTTACTTTGGCCGCTATGCCATATTCAACTTCTTCTGATGACGGTAATGGTTCAAGCCGAAATACCGGTGATTTCCACAAAGCGCTCTCGGAAAGGGGGAAGTACTTTAGCTGGCCCCCTGTATCTCCGTACCACTCAAAAAGGACGCCGCCACTAGCGTCAAAACCACAGAGACGGCTCTGGTTTTCTGGAAAACGCCAGGTCAAGTTTGTAGGGTTGGGCAGTCGGAGAGAAAATTGGTGTAGTTGATAGTCACCTTTGAGATTCCATGAAAGCGCCAGGTAGAAGCTTTTATTGAGACCGATAGTAATGCCGCCTTTTGAAGTACCTGCTTCGTGATGCCATGAAGAAACCAGTTCGATAAGCGCAATACCTGTCTCAACAGCTTTTGCTCTGTAGTTAGATTCATTGATGCCCTTATTTTTAAGATATTGCCAAAACTTTTTTGCTGAGTTAGATAGTTCCATATGAACACGGTTATTCGTAGTAAGAATCCTGCCTCCTTGATAGCCCTTCATTTTACAGGAGATCCCGTATAATTTGTCAGGTGTGATAGGTACAACTACGTCAAAAACGTTTTTACCCTCTTTCCCCTCGCCTAGCGGTGGTTTACCATCTAGAGCCACTGCGACGGCTCTCTCAAAATCCCTCCATCCCGGTAAGGACAGCCCATTCTTTAAAGCCTGCATACCACTTCCATCTTGATAGATGCTGAGTAGAAGCCTAATCTTTTCAACTTCGGCTTCGGTGAGTGGCATTGACCCCTCATTGTTGGGATGAGTAGTACCTGTTACAAATCCTTCTGCCGGCTCGTCTGGTTTTGAAGTTGGGAATTCATTTTGATTCGGGTCCTGGGGAAGGAGATTCCATATTTCGTCCTGCATCGTTGCTTTCCAATTCTAGCTCATCCTTTAGAAGCTGATCTGTGGTAACATTAAAGAGGCGTGCTATAGACAGTACAAGCTCTAGACTGGGTAATTTTTGTCCGGATTCTATAGCTAAAATGTGACTGTGTGCTGAGAGTCCCAGTAAGGAAGCTGTTTGCTGTAGTGTTAATCCATGTTGATTTCGCAAAGTTTGTAACTTTGCTCCAAATCTTTGTATGTTTGACTTTTTGTTCTTTTTCTTGTTCATAGGACTTGACATTCATCTAACAATTGTGGTAAATTGTCACCAATAGAGACAATCAATTTTAAAGCAGGAGACTGGAATGGCGGTAAACAACAGGGATGACGTATACAAGGTCATAAATAGCCCTTTTAAATGGGTGGGGGGCAAGTCCCGTTTGCGCAAACAAATCATAAATATACTCCCCTCGCACACTTGCTATGTAGAGCCGTTTGCCGGCGCAGCATGGATACTGTTCGCCAAGCCTCCAAGTCCTGTTGAAGTGCTGAATGATAAAGATCAAGATTTGATTAATTTCTTCCGAGTAGTTAAAGAACAGCCAGAAAAACTGATAGCCTCATTTGAGTGGGAGCTTGTATCTCGCGCCGAGTTCGAGCGACTTGCTCAATCAGACCCCTCGCAGCTAACAGATATACAGCGAGCGCATCGCTTCTACTACCTCATCATGGCTGGATGGGGTGGTGAGTTACACTATCCACGTTTTCAAACGAGCATTACTGACGGCGGTCATGGAAATAGACTTTTTGGGGCATTACAAACACTTCGTGAACGATTGATGCCCGTCTATGACCGTCTGCGAACAGTTATCATTGAAAATCTTGATTGGCAAGAGTGTATTAATCGCTATGATCGCGCTGGTGCCGTGATGTATATCGATCCACCTTATCCCGATAATGGTTGCAATTATGTACACAATATGCGAGAAAAGGAAGATCATGAAATTTTAGCAGCCCGGCTTAAACAGGCCAGGTGTCAATGGATTTTATCCTCCTACGATACTGACTTTACCCATTCACTCTTTGAAGGGCATTTTATTATGCCAGTTCGGTCTTCGTCGGGTATGATGACCCAGAAAAACGGTAATACAAGGGTGATGAATGAAGAGGTTCTTATCACCAATTTCCAACCTCCAAATATAGAGCTTGCTACAGTTGTTCGTGAAGTGCAGCAACCGCTATTAGACCTCGGCTGATTGAGGCGATTTACCGAACCTAATTCCTGTACCAGAACTGGTCCCATGCCTGCCAGAAATTATCGCCCGTCGAGGATACCGTGCGTGGTCCTTCGATAGTCACACCGGCTCGCCCCATGAAATCGTTGGCACCGTCGGGGGTCGCTAGTTCTACGCGGAATGTGACGGGGCCGGTGAATTTGAGGGGTTGGGGCCAGTGTTTGAGGCTGATGGCCTGGGCTACGCGCATTTCGATCAGCGAGCAGGCGTCGCGGGGGGCCATGTTGCGCGAGGAGTAGCGGCCCAGGCCAGTTTTTACCGGAGCTGTCACCACGTCTTCTCCCAGCAAGGTCGTCACTTCGCGGCAGGTGGCCTCGTCGCCGGAGACAAAGATGGCTGGCACGTCCCAGCAGCCTGCGATAGCTGCCAGGATGCCGCTTTCGCCCACAAGCGTCTCGTTGATACGTGCATTGTACCATGCCTCGGACGAGACAGTATGGCATAGCACGCCGTCGGGCGTTCCGGCCATAGCGTGCGCGCCCAGGAATAAGACGGCGTCGCAGCCCTCTTCAAAGGGCGTGATGTAGCGCGCCCAGGGGTAGCCAAAGACGTATTGCGCTCCCGATTCGAGACGGTCGGGCAGAAAGCTCTTGAAGCTATAGGCTCCGCCCGCCCCATGACAATCAACCACCGTGATTTCTCTGACTCCGGCGGCACGCGCGCCGCGCACCGCCGCATTCATCTCGTCGGTATACAGCTTGCGCGACTCTTCATAAAACGGTTTGCCTGCCGAGACCTGCTCCCATGTTTCGATACAGGAAATGCCTTCCATATCACAGAAAATAACAACACGCATACTATCACCTGCCTCTCGCCTGTAATCTATATATTCCGCTCTCACCAATTATAACGCGCAGGAGATGTTTCTGGTACCGCTCGTATACATTCTAACCATTTGCGTCTTGACCATGACGTTACGTTATGGTTTACAATCCTCATGAAGCAACGGGGAGCGCATTATACCCTGTACTTACATTTTATAGGAAAGGAAAAACAAAATAATGGGAGAAGTACAATCCGACTCAAATCAGATTCCGTCACACTGGTTCGAGGGGTCTGTGGTGGCGAATGGGATACACCAGCATTATTATCGCACTGGCGGCGATCATCGCTCGCTTCTATTGCTGCACGGCTTTACCGATAACGCTTTAAGCTGGTCGCGTGTGGCGAGAGCGTTGGAACGAGACTATGATGTCATTATGGTTGATGCGAGAGGCCATGGGCTTTCCGATGGCCCGGAGTCAGGGTATGCGCAAGAATTGCTCACACAGGATGTGATAGGGCTGATCTATGAACTCGGAATCGAGCGCCCTGTTTTGATGGGACATTCAAATGGCGCGTTGACTGCCGCGAGTGTGGCCGCGAACGCGCCGCAACTCGTCCGCGCCATGATCCTCGAAGATCCGCCCTGGAGCGAAGCGTCCGCATCGTTTCCCGCGATGACAGCAGCGAGCGGTGATGAACCCTGGCCGGGGTTTACTGCCTGGTACAATGGGTGGATCGCCTGGCATAAGGCGCTCAGAAGCCAGACGGCGGAGGAACGTATCGCTGCTTCGCAACGGTTTCTGCCACCGGGCGCGGCCAACTGGCCTGATGAAGAAATGCAAAATTTTCTGGAGGGCCAGGCGCAATTCAACCTGGACGTACTCAACTTTACCCCGTTTATACCAACGCGCACTCCCTGGCGCGACACAGTTGAGCGCATCGAGTGTCCCATCCTGCTGCTAACCGGCAGCCAGGAGCGCGGCACGATGGTCACGCCGGAGGAGGCGCAGAAAATCGCGGCAGCCTGGCGCAAAGGCCAACACGTCTCATTCGCCGAAACTGGTCATTTCATGCACCGTGAATTGCAGGGCAAGCATTTCGATACCTTTGTGAATGTGGTTAAGAAATTTCTTGCTGAGGCGTAAATAGAAGGCGCGCTGAATGAGCGCGCCTTCTCATCAATGGTAGTTATTGTCACAACATGCCCAATTCTTGCCCCAACAGGCGAACAAGAGGATAGTTGGCATCCCAGGTGTAGAGGTTGCGATAGAGCCGACGAATACGTTCCTTTTTGCCATCAAGCCGAAGAGTATTGACCAGTTTGAGCGTATCAATTGCTACAATGGCACTTTCGTCGTGATCTCCCTGAGCATAGTATGTTTCAGCTTCTTCGAGCATGATGTTAATTTGCCAGCGTGTGAGTTGCGGACTGAGGTTGTCATGGGCAATGGCTAACGCATCATGTGCGTCATCGAATCGCCTGAACTGGCGCAATGCCTCGGCTCGCTCGATGTAAAGACTCGTCAAATCGAGTCTGGCAAAACTGCCATCGGCCTCTAAATTCCCTTTGCGCACGATACGCCCAACCTGATCGAAGTAGCCGAGACTCTTTTTCTGTAGTTCTTGACTACTCCCTGCGATACGGCCATACGCCTCGCCAGTGATTTGATAGACTTTTCCCTTGAGCGGATCGCGGGAACGGTTAGCATAGGGGATCGCTGCTTCTGCATCTTGAATGGCAAGCTGATAATCGCCTTTTTGCAAGTAAATGCGGGTACGCCTTAACAGCGAGGAAGCAATTAATTCAGCATTGCCAAGTTCTAACGCAATGTCTACAGCTTGCTTCTCATCGGCGAGCGCCCTGTTCAGATCATAGCGGTCGCGCGCTGCCAGCGATGAAAGCTGATAGAAGCGGCAGAGCAGCGAAAGCAGTTGATCGCGCTTCACTCCGCTAGCCTGCTTCTCCGTGTGTTGGAGGTAATTAAGCCAGAGATCAATATTTTTAGTGGCGCGACGAACACTGCTGGTATAGTACAGTTCCCAACTTGAAGCCAGCATATCCTCATAAAAGGTCATGGTCTGGGAGTCAAAAGCTATTTGCGCTCCTGC
>DASTKD010000022.1:0-5291 GCA_035716135.1 Ktedonobacteraceae bacterium | reverse complement strand
TATAGCGGTCATGGGTGGCAGCTACGGCGGCTTCATGGTCCTGTCGGCCATCACCACCTATCCGCATTTATGGGCAGCCGCCGTCGATATTGTAGGCATCGCCAATTTCGTCACCTTTCTCGAAAATACTGGCCCCTGGCGGCGCAAGCTCCGCGAGTCCGAATACGGTAGCCTGGAGAATGACCGCGACTTCCTGGAAAGCATCTCGCCCATCAACCACGTCAACGACATTACCGCGCCGCTTTTCGTTATTCATGGCGCGAACGACCCGCGCGTACCCATCGGCGAGGCCGAGCAGATCGTAGCGGCCCTGCGCGCGCGCAACGTCCCGGTGGAATACATGCGCTTCGAGGACGAAGGACACGGGCTGGTCAAACGCGCGAACCGGCTGGTAGCCTATCCCGCCGCCGCGCGTTTTCTTGACAAGTATATGGGTAATGGAGATCGGTGATTCCCTGGAAGTGTTGGAGATTCTTCGCTGCGCTCAGAATGACAGGCAAGAGGACTGTCATTCTGAGCGCAGCGAAGAATCTCTTCGTTGCGTACTGGATTTCTTCGCTGCGCTCAGAATGACAGGGCCGATTGACATTCCGGGGTACAGCGTGTTAGCATAAGGCCATGAGAAGTCAACAATCCTGGATGATTCATCGCAACCGGAATAGAAAAACAAGCTACCTGGCCGCGTAAGCCTGGCACATTTGCTTACGCGGCAGAAAGTGGTGCCACCAGACGCACGCAATCGCGCTGGTTCATAATACCAGCGTCGAGTTTTGCGTACATCTGCTGGAACACTTTTTCCCTCTACTCGTATACCACAATACTCCTCATGTGTAACCAGGCTACAGGCATTTTCCATGCTGGCGACCTGGTTTTTTCTTTCATCACTATTACCTGCGTTGAGCGGCATGGAAGACGCCGGAATTTCCTTTTGTCTCTCTTCATCGTCGAACGCTTTTTAGCAAAGGAAGAATCCATGTCAACTTCGCAGGACAACTTAACGGACGAAAAGCAGCCTGTCGCGCCAGGCAAGCCGCGATCACTGTGGCGCAATCGTGATTATATGCTGCTATGGAGCGGTCAGGCGCTGTCTGATATTGGCGGCGCGGTATCAGAACTCGCCTTTCCACTGTTGGTGCTGGCTGTCACGCATTCACCCGCGCAGGCGGGCTTCGCGGCGGCCCTGCGCGCGCTGCCTGCCACGCTTTTTAGCCTGTTCGCGGGCGTGCTGGTAGATCGCTGGAATCGCAAATGGGCCATGCTCGTATGCGATAGCGGGCGCGCCCTCAGTCTTGCCAGCATTCCCATCGCTTACGCGCTTGGACACCTGACCATCGCGCAGTTATACATCACAGCTTTTCTCGAAGGAAGCTTGTTGATCTTGTTTGACCTGGCGAAGACCGCCGCCGTATCACAGGTGGTAACGCGCGAGCAACTCTCTACTGCCATCGCTCAGGATGAGTTTGTCGAAGGCACGACTTCCCTGTTTGGCCCATCGCTATCGGGCGCGCTTTACACGTTGGGCGCGATGTTCCCTTTTATCACAGATGCGATTTCCTATCTCATCTCTATCGTAACTCTCTTGCTGATCCGCACACCGTTTCAGCTTGAGCGCAAGTCGGTGCGTCGCAATGTGCTGGCTGAAATCAGGGAAGGCATATCCTGGGTGTGGCATCAACCCTTTATTCTGACTATGACTCTGTTGATGGGAGCGGGCGCGTTTGTCTATTCTGGTTATGTGTTAGTTATTATCATCCTGGTGCAACAGCAACATGCCTCAGCGGTGGTGATTGGCCTGATCTTCGCGGTTGGTGGCATCGGTTCAATTGTCGGTTCGCTGCTGGCACCGCGCCTGGAACATCGTCTGACGGTCGGGCAATCTATTCTGCTCTGTCGCTGGTATTTGGTGTTGAGCTGGCCTCTGTTAGCTCTTGCGCCATTTCCCCCTGTACTCGGTGCGATTGAATTTGGTACCGGTTTCGTTGATCCGATTGAGGATATACCCTACTTCAGCCACCGTCTGAAACTCATTCCCGACGAACTGCGAGGCAGGGTGCTGAGTGCCTGTCGCCTGTTTCCAGGCACTATGCGCCCGCTGGGACTGGCTTTGATGGGCATCTTGATACAACGTCTCGGTGTCTTCCCGACTATCTGGCTGACAGGAGCGTGGCTGCTGCTCACGACAGGCATTGTGACGGTAATCCCACAGATTCGCCGCGAACGCGCCATTTAGCTTTTGCGTTGCTCCAGGCGTTCGATCAGCAGAGGCAGCAAGACATGCGCGTCGCCAACTACGCCCACGTCGGAATGGCGAAAGATGGCGGCGCGTTTATTCTTGTTGATGGACACGACATAGCCAGCTTTGCGAATGCCCGCGATATGCTCGGCAGCTCCGCGAATGCCCAGCGCGAAATACAGGCGCGGAGCTACGGCGTGCCCGGTCAGGCCGATCTGCTTTTGTTTGGGCAGCCACCCCTGGTCGGTGACATTGCGGGTTGCGCCGATGGCGGCGTTCAGCAACTCCGCCAGCCTGTAGGCCAGCGTGTATTGTGATGGTTCGCCCATGCCCATACCGATGCTCACAATGGCGCTGGCCGATTCCAACTCTGAGACGCCCGTATCGCGGTCTTCACGTCCTAAAATGCGCGTACGAATCTGCTCCGCTGTGCCTTCGGTAGCAAGATATTCAATCACGGGAACGTGGCTGAAATTGGGCTGTGCCTCGCGCAACATGCCGGGGCGCAGCGTGGTCATGGCGGGCAGCGTGTTGGAGAGAATGGCGGAAATAATCTGATTGCCAAAGGCGGGTTTATATTGCACCAATCGCTGCTGTTCATCAATGCCCAGGTTGATACAATCGCCCGTCAAGCCCAGGTTGAGCCGCGCCGCCACTCTGGGAGCCAGGTCGCGCCCGTTCGCTGTCGAGCCGCAGAGTACAATTGCCGGTTTGTGATTTCCTATAGCCAGAGAGACTGTGGTGCTATAGCCGTCGGTGGTGTAATCTTCCAGTGTGTTATGCGAGGCGACATAGATCCGTTCCGCGCCATAGGCCGCGAGCGTGGCCGCGTGCTGCTCAACGTCGGGGCCACCGATCAGCAGAGCGCACAGTTCGCCCTGCAATCTGGCTGCCAGTTCAGCACCCTTGCCGAGCAGTTCGAGCGTCACTTTGCGTATGCCCAGGGGCGAGCGTTCCGCGATGACCCAGACAGCCTTGCCAGGCAACGCATCGCCCTGGCGTTGGAGAGTCGCGCTGTCTCCGGGCGTGCAATGCGGCGCTGGCTCGCGCTGATCGAGAAGCCCGCGTGCTTCCAGGTCGGCAATGAGTTGGTCAGCCATATGCGCGGGGTCGTCTCCGGTGATGATGCGTCCCTCGCGTTTATAGTTGTCGGGTTCGATGCCTGCGACCCAGGTTGGTGAGCCTTGTTGTCCAAAGAGGCCGCTATCGGCACTCAGGTCGGCAGCCGTCACAAGCTGGTAGCGGTCGGTCAATGCGCTGGCCTCGCGCATGGCCTGCTCATCGGGCCAGATGCCTTCATTGATGCGTTCGGCGGTGGTCACTAGCGCGGGCAGTGGGAGGGCGAGCGTTTCGCTGCCCTCGTCGGTCTCGCGTGTGACAATCAGTTCGCGTTTCCCCTGCTCAGACACCATTTCGATTTTCTGTGCCGCGCTGACCTGTGGCAGACCCAGCATCTCCGCGATTTCGGGGCCAACCTGCGACGTTTCGGCGTCGATGCTGTGACGACCGCAGAGGACGAGATCGGGCTGTTCGCGCTCGATAGCTAAGGCCAGCGCTCGCGCTGTCGCGGCTGTGTCCGCGCCGCCAAAGGCACGATCATTGAGATGGATAGCTCTATCCGCGCCAATCGCCAGCGCGTTCGCCAGCGCCTCGCGCGCCTGGGGCGGTCCCATCGTGATAGCGATGACCTCTCCGCCGTGCAGGTCGCGCAGGCGCACCGCTTCCGCCAGCGCGTACACATCGAGTTCGTTGAGTTCGAGCGGCACACCCTCGCGCACCAGACGGCGCGTCTCGGCATCAAAGCGCAATGCTGAAAGCAACGGCACCTGCTTGATGCATACCGCAATTTTTAATAGATCAGGTTTTTGTTTCAAAATGCATCATCCAATATGTATCACTGATTCGTATTTATAGTAGTACCTGGACGCTTTAATTGCAAGCGGTAATCCCTGCTATTACGATAGCACAGGTTTACGAAACCAGGACAAGAAGAAATACGTTGTAATAGTATCAGGCAAAGAGATACTCGTTGATATAGCACCCTTAATGAGAAGAAAGTACTGAAATCTCTTCCTTTTCTCGATAGATCGATGTACAATCTGAACGTTGTGCAGTGGGGTCCATGTTAAGTAACGCCTTTTGTCTAATTTATTGATTGTATTCTGCCCTCTTTCCTGTGGATTATCACAGGCCCGAAGAAGGATTCTCCTGCGAGAACAGTGATGACTTGCTATGCCAACTCTGGCACAGGAGAATATAACCTGTACTGTAAAGTGAGATCAGGGGAGTGACCAGCGCCGGTACTCGCCGGTTGATCTGCACTGCGCGTTGTAATGAGGTAAATACATGGACGGTAAGGGTGGTCGCGGTCGTTCATCCGGGGATGCGCGGCGGCGGCAAAAGACAGGTGTGAAGAATGTACGAAGTATCGCACACTACTTGAAAACACACATACAGGCTCTGCTGGCTGGTGGTCTGATGATTGCTCTGTTAGTTTTATTATTCGGGGTATTCAGCAACTTTCAAAGCCCGGTTCTCAGCACACCGCCAACTGGTGAGACGGTTCTCGACTATAGTTCATTTTTAGCGCAGGTCAAAGCGGGCAATATGCTGGCCGTAAATATACGCGGAAGTGATGTCAACGGGTTGTTGGTCAGGCCACTTTCGCAGCCCGCGACAGGACAGCCAACTATCACGCCCGATCAACGGGCGCAGGATTTTACGGCCTTTAGCCGCTACGTTGGCGGGGGTTCTACCTGGGCGGCTTCGCCGCAGACCCAGACCCTTGATCCAACGCGGCTGGTCTATGTCCGCCTGCCAGCGACCGGCGACTCGGCGTTTATGCCATTGCTGGTGAATAACCATGTGCAGATAAGCACGCTTCCGCCAGCCCAAACACCAGCCTGGCTGGCGATATTGTGGCGCATTATCCCGCTTCTCTTCATCGTCCTCATCATGGCATTTATGCTTGCTCCGCGCTCACAGAGTCGCGGCACGCGCGGCATGGATGAGCGTTTCAGCCAGATGGGGAAAAGCAAGGCGCGTCTCTCTGGCAAGG
>DASTKD010000021.1:0-10777 GCA_035716135.1 Ktedonobacteraceae bacterium | reverse complement strand
GGCTCAGGAATTCGCGCCGGGCGAGGTCTACCTTGTCAATGATCGCGGCGAGCGCAAGCTGACCGGCAGCTATTACACGCCCGACTACATCGTCAAATACATGGTGGACGAGACGGTGAAACCGGTGCTGGATGCCGCCGTCGCCCACGCTCAAAGCGACGCGCAACGCATCGCGGCGGTCCTCTCGATCAATGTACTCGATCCCTCGATGGGCAGCGGCCATTTCCCGGTTGAGGTGACGGAGTATATCGCGCGCTACCTGGTAGGGCTGGGCATCCAGCCGGAAGAGAGCGCGGAAACTCCCGGAACGCGCGGGACGACGACTACAGGAGAAACAGACCTGACCTACTGGAAACGCCGCGTGGCGCAGCAGTGTATCTACGGCGTCGATCTCAACCCGCTGGCCGTCGAACTCGCCAAACTCTCGCTGTGGCTCATCACCGCCGCCAAAGATCGCCCGTTAAGCTTCCTCGATCACCACCTGCGCACCGGCAACGCGCTGATCGGCGCGTGGTTAGAAGACGTGGCAGCCGGACAGCACCCGCGCGCCAGGCAGGCGCAGAGGCGCGCGCAAGAGGCGCAAGAAACGCGCAAAGAAAGCGGCCAGATGACGCTCGAACTCTTCGATGAAGCGTTCCAGCAGACTACGCGCGGCGCGCTGGACTCCATAGTCGCCATTGAAGAGAACCCCGGCGTCACCATCAAGGATGTCAAAGCGCAGGAGGCCGCCTACGCGGCGCTGCGCCAGCAATTCATCGAACGCTACCAGCGCCTGGCAAACCTGGGTACGGCCCTCTATTATGACCTGCCCGTTGGTCCTGACACCATCGCCGAGCGCAAACGCTTCTTCCACTGGGAACTCGAATTCCCCAATATCTTCTTTGATAGCCAGGGTCAACCCCTCGGCGAGCGCGCCGGCTTCGACGTGGTTATCAGCAATCCACCCTACGTGCGCCAGGAAAAGCTGGGACCCGATAAGCCTTTCTTCCAGGATAGATACGAGATATATCATAGTGTGGCTGACCTATTCGTCTATTTCTTCGCGCAGGGATTGAGATTACTTTGTAAAGGCGGTAGGCTGGCTTACATTAGCAGTAATGCATGGTTACGCGCAAACTACGCAACGTCATTACGTCAATATCTTCGCACTCAGACGACAGTTGATACTATCATAGACCTGGGAGATAACCGAGTTTTTGCCGATGCGCCCGATATGACCCCTGCAATTCAAGTGGTCCGTAAGATAAATGCAACCAATGAACATGTTGCACATGCAGCAGTCTTTGCACGTAATGAAGGCATAAACTCTTTTAGAGATCAGCTTGCTGGCAAACTGTTTGCATTTTCTGTATATGACCAGCCTGATACAGGATGGCAACTGGCTAGTTCTTCGTTGCGTGGCTTATTTGCTAAGTTATTGGCAGGAGGCAAATCATTAGATCAAGTAATTGATGGGCAGACGTATCGCGGAGTACTGACGGGCTTGAATGAAGCGTTTATCATAAATCAGGCTACCAGAGACCATCTGGTAAAAGACGATCCACCTTGCGCAGCAATAATTAAACCGATGCTACGAGGCGAGGATTTGCGACCCTGGTATCAGGAGAATGAAGGACGCTGGTTAATCTGCCTGCCTAATGGCTGGACAAAAGAAACGTATCCTGATGTTGAGCCAACCGAGGCGTTAATGTGGAAAAAATTTGCTACTCATCACCCAGGATTAGCTGCATATCTAATACCTTTTGCTGAAGCAGCACGCAAACGGGTCGATAAAGGACAATTTTGGTGGGAATTACGCCCTTGCGACTACTATGATGCATTCGAGAAACCTAAAATATTTTGGGCTCCTATCGGGAAATTTCCTCGTTTTTCCTGGGATGAGCGGGGACAATTCATAAACAATTCGGCTTTCTTTCTAATGCCAACCGACATTTCTCTTCTTGGTATTCTTCAGTCACGCATAAGCTGGTTTTGTATATCACAACTGTGTACGTCATTGGGTGAACGCGCTGGTTTAGTGCGCTATCAACAATTCATTCAATTTATTGCCCGTCTTCCCATTCCATCTCTCACTGACTCCCAGCGCGACCACATTGGTACGCTAGCCCGGCAGCTTACCGAGACGGCGCGACAGCGTTATGAGGTCAGGCGCAAGACGACGCATCGCATTCAGCATGATCTTGGAACTCCGCAGGCGAAGCTGAACCAGAAATTGACGACGTGGTGGGAGTTGCCTTTCAAAGCGTTGCGCGAGGAACTGGTCAAAGTGTTCAAGCGCGATATTCCACTGCGCGAGCGCGATGACTGGGAAGCGTTGCTGCGGGAGCGCGCCGCCGAGATTGCGCGACTTACCTCTGAGATTGTGCGCCTGGAAACGGAACTTAACGCGGCGGTCTACGATGTGTTCGGTCTGGACGAGGCCGAGCGCGCTATTATTGAACGCGAAACGAAGTACCAGTACGGTGAATGGTAAACTTCATCCATCTTAATGAGTGAGCAGGTTCTCGACGACCTGTAAGAGGTAGTCCAGTTCAAAAGGCTTCATGAGAAAGGTGATATGGCGTTCCTGTAACGCCTGTCGTAACGCTTTTTCAGAGAACGCATTCGCGCTAAACATGAGCGCGGGAACCGCTTCTAAGCCCTGCATAGCGTGTAGCCGGTCAAAGAGTTCCAGGCCGTTGATGCCGGGAAGTTGATAATCAAGCATCAATAAGTCCGGTTTAACGGTATCGACTAACGCAAAAGCCTGTTTTGCATTCGTCGCGGCAAGCGCTTTATAAGGCGTTTCCTCTTCCAGGACTCGCACAATGAAGTCACTGATCGTCTCTTCATCCTCGACGACGAGGATGACTTGCGCACTGACCTCTTTGTTTGCTGCTGCTTCCTGTGTAACATTCGCCATATGCAATCTCCACTGATTCGGTATTCACCGAATCGATGACTTCAATTACGATACACGTACAGCAAACGGTATATGTTTCATGTCTATATCCATCAGGGTGAGATGTAGGGACGCGATTTATCGCGTCCGTGTGGGATGAGTGGCGGCAGGAGCGGACGCGATTTATCGCGTCCCTACATCTCACCTTATGAACGTTCCTAATCAAAATCGGCCCTGTCATCCTGAGCGAAGCGAAGGATCTCCTGTGGTGTGGCGAGAGATCCTTCGCTTTGCTCAGGATGACAGTCCACTAGTCCTTTTTTCTCTCTTCGTACACCATCCTCTCTATACCATCCGTTGCATCGTATAGTATGATATTTCGGTATTCGCCGAATAAAATAGGTAGATAAGTTTGATAGAGGGGAATTAGAAACAGCATTGATGTGTCGCGCGTGTCATGGTAGGGAGATGTATTTCGTTCTCTACCGAAGTAGATGAGGTAATAGTGGGAGTAAGGAGAGGAAACCAGTACAGCGCAATCTGAACATAGTTCAGGATGTCTGCTCCTGGAAGTGACGATCCAGCGCGAGCAACAAGTCTTGAAACGCCTTGACGAGCATATGGTTCGACAGGCGGTAGTAGACGGCAGTTCCGTCTTTACGAGTTAAGACCAGGTGGAGTGCGGCAAGCTGGCGCAAATGTTCCGAGGCGGTAGCGCGGCTCATGCCCAGTTCTTCAGCAATTTCTCCTGAACGTCGCTCGTAGGGAAGGGATGCGTCTTCTTCGTTCGGCTCCGCCAGCAATTCCAGGATATAGCGGCGACTGGTATCGCAGGCGGTGAACAGGAAGCGATCGACGAAGGCGTCTAGTTCTGGTGGCCGGCGAGGGAAGCGGGAATGGGATTGGTTCAACCTCGCGGCAGCCGTCTTTTTGCGGGGCATCGCTATGTATACTCCCTTCTTCAAGTACGGGGGTGCAATCATCGGGCAAGAGAACCCGGCAGGTTCCCTGTCCTATATCTTACAACCGCTTATCATGTCTTATGATAACATATCAAGATGAAAGGGTGAGACCTGCATGTCATCCTATCTTACGACATTAGATGTGGCTAAACGCCTTGACGTTAGTCTTGATACCGTGCGTCGCTGGTTGCGCAGCGGCGAACTGAAAGGTTCTCCCTTTGGCCGGGCGGGCTACCGCATTGAGGACGCGGATTTCCAGGCATTTTTTAACCGGCGCAGGCGGCAACCCGTGGAATTGCCCTCATCTCTTGCCTCCCCTCAAGCATCTGATGTGCAGGCAGACATGGCAGTACAGGAAGTGTTGAACGCGATAGGTCAGGAGCTACGCGCGCCGCTCACCACAACGCAGGGCGCGCTGCAACAGGCTCGCCACCTGCTCCAGCGCGTACTCGCCTCCCCCCTGTCAGCCCATACCCTCGAACTGCTCGCAAAAATCCAGGATGTGCTGGTGAGGATTGAGCGACAGACGAGCGCGGAAATGCGCCTGGTAAGCAATTTGCTGGATGCCTCTCTCATCGAGGCCAACAGGTTCGAGTTCTCCCTGCTCTGGTGCGACCTGGTCGAGGTGGTGCGAGAAACCGTCACAACGCATCAAGAAATCGCGGCCAGGAGAGCCTTTGAGCTGGAACTGCCAGCCGATGATCTCGTGGTAGTGATGGCCGACGCCATTCGTATCAGGCAGGCGCTCACAAACTACCTCGACAACGCGCACAGGTTTTCCCCCGCCGATCAACCGATCAAGATATTTCTGGAAGTCCGCGATACACTGGCCCACGTAGCCGTGCGGGACCACGGGCCGGGCATCCCCGATGCCGAACAAGAAAGAATCTGGCGGCGTTTTCAACAAAGCCAGAGACAGTCGGCAGGATCGGGTGGTGGTCTGGGACTGGGGTTATACATCACCAGGGCCATTATCCAACAGCACCGGGGCAGCATCGGTTTCGAAAGCCGCGCAGGAGAAGGCTCAACATTCTGGTTCGCCCTCCCACTCGCCGACGAAATGTGATGCTGAGAGCGATGTATTACCCCGATGAACATTAACGACCAAATTCGGCAATGTTCCTTCCCCCATTCTGATGAACTTTGACAACCGAATGGGGGAAGAGGCGTTCCTCCGTCCTGTAGGGACAAGGGGCGGATGTGGGGAGGGGTGGGGGCCTTGTGCTTGTCCTCGTGGGATTGCGATTCTGTTGGGTTTTTATGACACCCCGCCGAATCCACTAGCCATTTTTGGCCGAAAAACTTCATCAGGTAAATTGGAGTGCTATGATGGATGGCAAATTCCAGTAAAAAGGGGGAAACGATGGGATACGATCCAGAAAAACATCATCGCCGCTCTACTCGTTTGAAGGGATATGACTACAGCCAGCCAGGTGCCTATTTTGTGACCATCTGCTCCTGGCAACGCCAACTACTGTTTGACCATACTGAACTCCGTCTTATTTTGACCGAAACATGGCAAAACTTGCCTGGCCGTTTCTCTAGCATATCTCTTGATACCCTGGTCGTCATGCCAGACCATATCCACGGCATCCTTCATTTGAACGACTCGCCAAAGTACACTCCGGCACCAACGTTAAGTGACATTATGCGTGTTTACAAATCCATTACCAGCGTGAGTTGGATTCGCTCTAACAAAAGCAGAAATATGGTATGTGCCAGGCATCTCTGGCAAGAACGATTCTACGATCATGTTATTCGCAACGAAAAGCATTTGCCCATTATCCGTGAGTATATCCTGCACAACCCTCTGCAACCAGAAATGCTCCAGGGCAAAGACCTGAACGAAGATTTATGGGATGAAGTTATGGAGCGTTTTGTTCTTGGCGACGCATCCTGACTGCGGGAGCTTGTGCTTGTCCGCCCCGGATGTAGGTCATCTGGCGGGACATCATCACACCTCCAACGGAATCACGATGCCACGAGGACAAGCACAAGGCCCCTGCCCTACCCCTCATCCGCCCCTTGTCCCTACAGGACGGGGGGACGCGCATTCCCTGTTTTAGTCGGGAAAAACCATCAGGACGGGATTACGCATTTTACCCGCTCTGGTTGTTAAATTTCATCAGGATACGACGCCCGCTCTTCATTACCCTGTTCGGCTGCCACGATTCATCAAAACGGAGACGAATGGTTCGCTCATAAAATGGACAATGATCTGTTATACTTGTCTCTAAAGGGCCACCACATACTATACAAGAAGCAATGGAGGATACCCATGCAACAGGTCGCCGGTAAACAGTTTCGCAATGCCTCCGCGAATGAGTATGTGCAGTTGAAGTGGCTGGTGAAGCAGCGTGGACTGCTGGATCAGCAACCGGCCTATTATACCTGGAAGTTTCTCTTTACGCTGGGCCTGCTGGCTATTGGTATTGCGCTCCTGTTCATTATCCACAATTTCTGGCTGCTGCTGCTGAGCGCGCTTTACATGGGCTTTGTCTCGATGCAATTTGGCCTGCTCGGTCATGATATTGGGCATCGCCAGGTTTTTCGTAGTGGCAGGAGGAGCAGGATGGCGGGTTTTCTGGTGGGCAATCTGATGGTCGGTTGGAGTTGGAGCTGGTGGATCGATAAGCACAATGCCCATCATGGACATCCCAACCAGCCCGGTCTTGATCCCGACATCGTCAGGCCATTCACGGCCTTTACCGAAGATGCGGCGCTGAGCAGGCAGGGATTGGCGCGCTCCCTGGCGAAATACCAGGCGTACTTAGAGTTCCCGTTGTATTTGTTCTCGCCTCTGACCTTCCTTGTATTGAGCATCATCTTCCTGCGCCGCAAGAAGGCAACATATATTCGCACCGAGGCGTTGCTGCTGATTCTCCACTATGCTCTCTACGTTGGCCTGTTGCTCTGGCGGCTGGACTTCTGGCAGGTTGTCCCGTTTATGATCGTGCATCATGCCTTTTTCGGGCTGTATCTCGGCTCGATTGGCGCGCCCAATCATAAAGGAATGCCTATCCTGGACGCGGATAGCCCGCCGGATTTCCTGCGCCAGCAGGTGTTGACGGCCCGCAATGTCACGGGTTCGCCCCTGGTTGACTTCTGGTATGGCGGGCTGAACTACCAGATCGAGCATCACCTCTTCCCAACCATGCCGCGCAACAAATTGAGGCAGGCGCGCCCTCTCATCAAAGCTTTTTGCGAAGATCACGCTATCGCCTACTGCGAAACCAGTATGCTGCAATCCTATCAAGACATCCTGCGTTTTCTGCACCGCGTGAGCGCGCCGCTACGCGAGGAAAAAGCCTGAAGCGAACTTGTTTGTAATATTTTGCTGCTTTATCTCTTCAATTCGCCGATTCTTTTCTCGATCTCTGCTATTCGCTGGCGAAATTCATTTTTGGGCTGTTTTTCCGTATAAAGCTTCTGAAGCGTCTGGTAGCTTGCAATAGCATCTTTCCGGTACCGTCGCTGCTGGTTCTTAATCACGAGCGAAGCAAATTCCTGAGCTTTTACTAACAGCTCGTAAATTTCTATCCTTTCGTCCAGGCTTTTGTGAGATTTGATGTTGTATATGCTCGCCGCCTGCGAGTAATCATGAACTGCTTGTTCATAGTCACCGAGCTTTTCATAAGCGTTTCCCCTGAGCTTCCGGCATTCAGCTTGCAAAGATGCGTCTTGAGTAAGTTGCAAAGTATGGTCGTAATGCTTTATGGCCTGGGTAAGATAGCTGGACCTTTTCCCTTTGCTCTTTTGTATTTCAGCGAATTCCAAAGAAATTGAACCAAGCATGTAAAGTGTTTTGGCGCGCATGAGCTTTTTATCGAGTTCACGATAAATAGACTCGGCCTGTTTTAAGTAGTTTTTTATCGTGTTTAGTTTGTCCACATCTCCTGATTCATATGTTGTATAGTGTATTTTCCCAAGCATATAACATGCATTTGCCCGCTCTTCGGGATACTGATGGACTTTATAGATACGTAATGTATCCTCGAAACACTGTATCGCAACTTTAAGGTCTTCTAAGTCCTGGTTGGTTTCCTGCCATAAATCGAAACGGATATCACCCATCTGAGTCATTATTCCAGCCCAGGAAGGGGTATCAGCAGTTTTATAGTAATTAGCGGCCTGCGTGAAGTACTCAATCGCCTTCCTCATGTTTACCATATGATCGTCTATAGTACTGAGCCGCATGTATATATTGCCTGTATTATGCCAGGTAGCAGCTATTGCCGGCGCGTATTGCCGGAGCCGGTAGGTTTCTAAGGCGGACTGATAAAACTTCAAAGCTTTTTGTAAATAAGTACGGTCGATTTCAGGGGAGATGCCGGGCAAGCTGCTATATGCAAAGCTGACATTGAAAAGAATATCTGTGCCAACAAAGGTGCGCGATATTGGTGGGAGAGACTTGAGTTCTAGTCTGGAATTGATGAGGATCTCGCTGCAATGTTGGAAGGCATTCTTTCTATCACCATACATGCGTTTCATGTTCAGGAACGTCTCTTCTTGAGAAGAAAGAGTACTGTTCGTTTCAGAATTTGAGATAGCCTGTAGAAGTGTATCCAATGTTTTCGGGTCACTTTGCAATGTGCGCGTTACAAGCTGTATTGCCATCGCGGGTTCCTCCCTGTTGAGACCATTGACAGCATTCTGAATCTCCCATTCTTTTATGCTTTGCGGTTTTGAAGCAGGAAGGTGGCTCATCATATCTGACACAATTTCTGTCAGCAAATAGGCTTCCTGTGGCTTATCTGCTTCACTCGCATCTATGGCTTTCTGGCTCGTGGGCCGTTTTCTCAATTGCGCATAGCGGAAAAGGGCGAATGCAGCAGGCAGCATGGCAAGTAAGGCGAGCAGGTCCGAAAGAGTAAAGAATGACAGGTTCGGAACCGGAGGTGGAGGATTCGGAGGCGGCGGGGTTTTTGTAGACGATGGAGTAGGCGCGACTGTCGGCGTAGGGGGAAGTAGTGGTAATTGCAGGGCGATGGTAAGCTGGTAGACATCATCTTTATTGCCAAATGAAAGCGTTCCATCAGCAATAGTATTGTGATCTGATCCCGGGTTGGCAACTGTTTTAGCCTGGTTGGACGCTTGAATCGCGCAATTTCCGCTGAAATTCTGAGGCAAGTTCTCAGTGAGCGGAAAGTTTCCCTTCGCGTCTGATACAACAACGGACGAAATGGGCTGCTCCTGTACCAGCCCGTTATCGTTCAGGCAAGTCATCGTAACTTTGATGCGCTGCTGCCTGGGCAGCCAGTTCTGACCCTGTAATGTGATTGTGGAACTGGCTGTAAAGGACAATGATTGTTGCGGGGTGCAGCCTGTGGATTGCTTTTCAACGATGATACAGGGTGCCTGGGCGTTTAGCAGGGTAAAGGTTGTAGCAGCAGGGCTTTGGAAAAACTGGCTGTTGGGGTCGTTACCCACGAGAGCTACCGCGAAAAAGTCGGCAGTCAGATTTTCTTTGACCTGGAAATTCCAGACAAAAGGGATAAGGAATGTTCTGGCATTCAGGCCGGAGGGAACAGGAACCTGGAAACAATCTATCATTTGTTTTGACAGGCATTTTTGAATGATAGCCGGGGTGATGGTTTGCTGGTCGGGGACGTTTATTTTAGGCACAAGCAAGATAGTTGTAGGCGGCGCGGGAAAATTTTCGCCGATCAGAGTGATATGCGAACCAAAAGGACCTTCTATATCTCCGCCAAAATCGGGTGAGCAAAACGCCAGCGAGGGCGCAGCCTGTGGGTCTTCAGGCATGGCCTGGAGACAGGGGGATGGCGTATCTTGTTGCGAGTGTTGCGAGTTGAATGTTTCTGGTGCCGACGGGAGCAGAGAAGATGCGCTGGCTACATCAATAAGGCTGATAAATGCGATAGTCAGTACCAGAATGCCTCCGCACATGAACACGATACGAGAGCGATGGCGTGACAGGTAGCGAAACATGTTATATCACCCCTTCCACAACGTCATGCACCAACGCGAGGGAAGCAACGGATTGGTGAGCAGTAAGATAGCGCATGAATGGGTAGATTGGGGGCAAGCTGGCATGCGCCGCGTTATGTCTAACGATCAGGACGATCGCTATAATTACGGCTATCACGAGCAAAGCAAGAATGAGTGCGATGGCCTTTCTGGATAGCAGCGGTTTCTTTGTTGCCGGTCGATATGGCTGGTAAAGTTGTTGTGATTGATAGGGTTGTGGCTGCTGGTACGGCGGTGGAACAAGACTATCTCCCGGTAAAGGCGTAGATGGCCGGGTTGTGTAGCCAGAACCGGTTGACTGTCTTGCGGCGCGCGCAGCTTTATCGATGGGGTCCCAGGCGATAATTTCATCGGGGGGCATTGGGACAGTAGCAAGGCTACAGGGCGGATTGGAGGGTACCTTCTCACGCAGAGCAGTAATTAGCTCATCAAGATAGGGGTCTACAGTTTTCATGCCTGCATGTCGAAGCTGGATAATGCGACTCTCGCGCGGCGCTTCTATCACCTTGCGGTAATCTTCCGCTGAGAACAACAAACGATTTGTTTCATCGGCCCCGAAATCTACGTAGAGTTGCGGTTTGAGGCCGATGGCCCTGATAGAGATATACATGCTTAACGCGGAGAAACGATCCATTTCGGCGTTATACGGTCGCGGCAGGTTGTCTGGTGAGAAAAACATCGGATGTTGAAATGGCGGGTGACCCCGTTCAGGGTTTGAACGCCCGGCAAGCGCCGGTATCCAGACATTATCATAGTCGATCAGTTTAAGAATAAGCTGCGGGCCTTTTTCCAGCACAAGCACATTCGTCAGATCGAGATCGCCATGCGCGAAATGAATACGCTCAAGCTCCTGTATCATAGCGACCCAGGCAATACACAACTGGCGCATCGTTTCTGGCTGCGTGTACTTCGTCGCAATAAAGTCCCCCAGCGATCGTGCTTCGAT
>DASTKD010000020.1:0-4224 GCA_035716135.1 Ktedonobacteraceae bacterium | reverse complement strand
GTACCGGAGAAAACCTGTGCAGTTGCGTTTTCTTGATGTGGGGTCTATAATCGAAGGCGACGGAGCGAACTGGTTGTTCAAGGGCGAACGACGCATCTGACGGCAGAAGGGCAGGACGTATGGTACAGGCAAGCATGATGCACATTCCTCTTTTGTTGCTGCTCCCGGTGCTACCCCCATTAGTGACGCTGGGTATCGGGGCTGTCTGCGCCTTCCTGTTTTCCTACCTGCTGACCTTCGCCGTGCGCGCCTTTTCACAAAAGGTGGGCTGGCTCGATCAGCCCTCTGAGCGTAGGGTGCATAAAAAAGCTGTATCCCGCCTGGGTGGTGTCGGCATGTTCCTGGCCTTTGTGCTGGCCTCGCTACTGTTCTACAATCAAGGCGATGACAGCCAGGCGAAATTCCAGCAGCTTTTCGGGACGAGGGTGCCAACGGAACTGGTCGATTACTGCTTGCTGCTCGTCGCGGCCACGCTCATAGTCATCGTTCACGCCTACGATGATGTCAAGGGACTCAAACCCTGGCCCAAGCTCTTTGCGCAGACGATAGCCGTGATTATCATTCTCGCGCCGGGGCGCACGATGTTCCATGGCATGTTGCTCTACACATTCAACAACCCCTTTTACCACACGGGCTTGCCCTTCTCACAATATCCCCAGTTTCACCTGTTCATTCAAAGCACGGCCATGACCTGGATGGCGGTTCCCGCCGTACTCTTTACCTGGTTCTGGATTGCCGGCATGATGAATACTGTTAATCTCATCGATGGTCTGGATGGATTGGCGACGGGTGTGGTGGGCATCACCGGATTGTTCATCACCATCATTAGCTGGCAGCTAGGGCAGGACAGCATCGCGGTGCTCGCCGCCATTTTTACAGGCGCGGTGATTGGCTTTTTGCCGCACAACTGGAATCCGGCGCGCATCTTCATGGGCGACAGCGGCTCGCAGTTTCTGGGTCTGACGCTGGCCGTACTCTCGATTGTCGGCGGCGCGAAGGTCGCGCTGGCCCTGATGGTGCTGGGCATCCCCATCCTCGACGTGGCGATTGTCATGATAAACCGCGTGCGGCACGGCCAGCATCCCTTGCACTACGATCGGACGCACCTGCACTATCGCTTGCTGGCGACGGGCTTGAGCGTCCGGCAAATCTGCTACGTGTTCTACGGCTTGACTCTTGTCTTTGGCGTGCTCGCCCTCAACCTGCCGCGCCTGTACAAACTGGCAGGTATCGCTCTCGTCATCCTGACAATGATCGGCCTGATCGCCTGGATCGACTACCGCCAGCGCCGCATAGGCAGACCAATGAAACTGGGTGGCCCCAAACCCGATCCCAATCTTCCAGATGCTCAGGAGCAGGATGGACGGGGAGAAGAGCAAGGGGCTGACAGGAAAAAGGCCGCTCAACCGTTACCCGACGCGCCTCACTAGCCTCTCAGTCTGTTGGCTCTTAGTTTGCTCGTAGACGGCAATTTAGCCTCTTTAATGGCCCTTCACACCCGTGACCTCTACTGCCATCTGGAAGGCATCTTCCTGTTTCATACAATTAGCTGCTTTTGAGAAACCCGTCCTGCTGAACGGTGAGCAATCGTACCCAGGACGATGCCCAGGACGAGCATCCCAACGAGAATGAGAACTGAGAAGAGCATGTCCGGTTTGATGGTCATCAGGTAAAGAGTGCCGGAACGAATGTCCAGGGTCAGACTGACCGGAAGAACAGGGAAAGCTGGTCGGCTGAACGGTATACTGTGCGTGTACTACCGGGCGCTATTCTCGCAAGCGTCCTGTGGAGTAGGGGAAGAGAGCTGCTAGAAGACCATAATGGCCGGTTTACCTGATCTCGATGTTTGCTCTGATGGGTGTGTACTGCTCTTGCGAGAGATTCTGAAAGGTCTGCAAGTCCTATGATGAAAGTAAGGAGCGTGCATTTCCCACACTCGCTCTGGCTCTTGTTCGCTGGCATTTTTCTGAATCGGTTTGGAAGCTTTGTCAACGTTTTTCTGGTGCTGTATCTGACCTCCAAAGGGTATACAGCGGTGCAGGCAGGTGTGGCAGTTGGAGCCTATGGTGTTGGTAGCCTGGGGGCTTCCTTCTTCGGAGGCTACCTTACAGACGGGCTGGGGCGACGAGCTACTATTGTGCTCTCCATGTTTTCTTCGGCAGCGACCATGCTGGCACTGTCACAGGCTCAGGCTCTCCCATTGATAATCATACTCACGGGGCTGGCGGGCATGGCGGCTGAGCTGTATCGTCCGGCCTCCAGCGCGCTTCTGACTGATCTGGTACCGCCGGAACAGCGTGTGACAGCCTTCGCATGGTACCGGCTTGCCATCAACCTGGGCTTTGCCGCCGGTCCCACCGTTGCCGGCCTGCTGGCCAGTCGCTCCTTCTTGCTCATCTTTCTCGGCGATGCCTTGACCTCTTTCGTTTTTGGTGTGCTAGCCCTTTTTGCCCTGCCTGAGCGTGAACGCAGCTCCGTAGCGCGGGAGCGGGAACAGGGTGGACTGTGGTCAGCGCTCCGCCGCGATTACCGCTTCCTCCTTTTCCTACCTGGTTCCACCTTGCTCGCTTTTGTCTACTTCCAGCACCTCTCTACGTTTGCCTTGCAAATACAGGCAGATGGATTACCAAATACCATCTATGGAATGCTGCTCTCTGTGAATGGAGTATGCATCATCTTCCTCGAACTGCCTGTGAGCAGCGTGACCCGCAGGTTTCCCACACGCCCGGTCATCGCGGTAGGCTGGCTGCTGATTGCCCTGGGCTTCGGGTTGATAGCAATTGCCCACACCATTACGCTGCTGATTCTGACAGTAGTTATCTGGACTCTGGGCGAGATGGTGCATTCTCCCGTCTCGGCAGCTTATGTCGCGAATCTCGCCCCTGTACACCTACGCGGTCGCTACCAGGGAACCTGGGGTCTGACCTGGAGTGCCGGGCTGATTCTGGGGCCAGCGCTGGGTACACTGCTCTTTTCCTGGAACGCAACAGCACTCTGGCTACTCTGCGGCGCTTTGGGCCTGCTAGCAGTCCTGCTCGTCTTGGTCAGTGGAAGGTTGCCAGAGTCGGGGAGCGGTGGGTCCCGCGACCACGAAACTCTTGCCAGCCAGGTGGAAGAATAGAACAGGGTTTCCTCTCTAAACCGCCTGTGTGGCAACCTGTGCCTGCTCCACACTCGCGCTGTTCGACTGGTTGTGCGCGGCCTCTTCCAGGAACATGCGCTTCAGGAAGTGGGCGGTGTAGGACTGCTCGTCTTCGGCCACCTCTTCGGGCGTACCGACCGCGAGCACTTGACCACCTGCATCGCCGCCCTCCGGCCCCAGATCGATCAGCCAGTCGGCGCTTTTGATGACTTCCAGGTTGTGCTCGATCACCACAATGGTATTGCCCGTGTCGACGAGCCGCTGGAGCACTTCTAGTAGGCGCTCCACGTCGGCAAAGTGCAGGCCAGTGGTTGGCTCGTCCAGAATGTACATCGTGCGGCCCGTAGCTCGCCTCGACAGCTCGGTTGCCAGCTTGACGCGCTGCGCCTCACCACCGGAAAGCGTCGTTGCCGGTTGGCCCAGCTTCATATAGCCTAGTCCAACATCGTTCAGCGTCTTCATCTTGTTGTAGATGGAGGGGACGTTGGCGAAGAAGCTTGTGGCCTCCTCAACCGTCATGTCCAGCACGTCGGCAATGCTTTTGCCCTTGTAGTGGATTTCCAGCGCCTCGCGGTTGTAACGTTTTCCCTTACACACTTCGCACGGCACGTACACATCGGGCAGAAAGTTCATCTCGATTTTGACGATGCCCTCGCCCTTACAGGCTTCACAGCGTCCACCCTTGACGTTGAACGAGAAGCGTCCGGGCTGGTAGCCGCGCAGGCGCGACTCCGGCACCTGCGCGAAGAGTTCGCGTATGCCCGTGAAGGCGTTGGTGTAGGTAGCCGGATTGGAGCGCGGCGTGCGGCCAATCGGCGACTGGTCAATGTCAATCACCTTGTCCAGCGCCTCCATACCTTCGATGCTGTCGTGCGCACCGGGCTTATCGTGCGCCCGGAAGAAGGTATGCGCCAACTTGCGGTACAGGATATCCGTGACCAGCGTACTTTTGCCAGAGCCGGAAACGCCCGTCACCACGACGAACTTGCCGAGCGGTATCTCGACATCAACGTTTTTCAGGTTGTTCTCCCGCGCTCCCCTGATGGTCAGCACGGAGCCATTGCCTGCTCGTCGCTGCTCCG
>DASTKD010000019.1:0-17502 GCA_035716135.1 Ktedonobacteraceae bacterium | reverse complement strand
ACGCCCGCCATGATAAACTGCTGGACATACATAAAGATGGAACTGATAATGTACAGGCCGAGCAAAATCAGCAAGACCGTCGCAATATAGCCAAAATCAATGCCAGGCACTGGCAGGTGATGTTGAATTGCCACAAACTTTGCGATCAGGCCCTCAAAGAGTTTGGTAGTTGCTAAACCCAGGATTTTCGGACCAACTATGTTGAACACCGTACCCAGGATGGCCGTGATAAGTACAATTATCAGAAGAAATTTCTGCGGCAGGAAGTAGCGAAGCAAGCGCAGGGCCGTCCCCTTAAAGTCTTTCGGCTTCTCTACTGCCCTTCCCATTGCGCCCCAGCCCCCTCCACCCATCGGGCCGCGATTCTGCTGCATGGCGGCAGTTCTCTGCTGTTTCTCTCTATTCTCTTCGCTCATGCGATTTCCTCCGCGATTTCTTCTACCGAAAGCTGCGAGGAGACAATATCATAATAGACCTCACAGGTTTTCATCAACTCTCGATGGGTGCCTATACCGGCAATCCGCCCTTCATCCAGGACGATGATCTGGTCGGCGTCCATGACCGTGCTGACGCGCTGCGAGACGATGAACACGGTTGACTCACGAGTTTCCTTTTTGAGCGCGGCTCGCAAGCGGGCGTCGGTTTTGAAGTCTAGCGCTGAGAAGCTATCGTCAAACATGTAGATTTCAGGTCTTCTTACGAGGGCGCGCGCGATGGACAGGCGCTGCTTCTGGCCGCCGGAAACGTTTGTCCCTCCCTGGGCGATCAGCGAATCGAAGCCATCTTGCATCCTCTCGATGAAATCGCTCGCCTGCGCAACCTCTGCGGCATGTTGAATTTCTTCATCGGAAGCGTCTTCTTTGCCATAGCGGATATTATCGGCAATCGTGCCAGAAAACAGGACGGTCTTTTGTGGCACCAGGCCGATTTTTGAGCGCAATTGCTCCTGCGACATCTCGCGCGCATCCACGCCGTCTACCAGGACGCGCCCACTGTCAACATCGTAAAAGCGCGGGACCAGGCTGACCAGCGTCGATTTGCCCGAACCGGTGCCACCAATGATGGCCGTCACCTCGCCAGGACGCGCGCTGAAGGTAATGTTAGAGAGAGCAGGTTCTTCCGCGCCGGGATAGCTGAAGGTGACATCCTGGAACTCTACATAGCCCCTTTGCGCGCCAGCCGGCTTCGCCTGGTCAGGATCATTGATTTCGGGCAGAATATCCAGCACTTCGTTGATTCTATCGGCAGAAGCCGCCGCGCGCGGGAGCATGATGAACATCATCGAGACCATCAGCAGCGCGAAGAGAATCTGCATAGCATACTGCAAGAAAGCAATAAGCGCGCCCAGTTGCATTTGATTATTATTGATGCGGTTTGCGCCAAACCAGAGAATAGCCACGCTGGAAACGTTCAGGCACAGCATCATGATCGGCATCAGCGATGCTATGAGCCGGTTCACCTTGATGGCAATATTGGTCAGTTCCAGGTTGGCCTCGTCGAAGCGATGCTCCTCATACCTCTGGCGATCAAATGCCCGCACCACGCGCACACCGGTTAGACCTTCATCGAGAACGAGATTGAGCTTATCCAGCTTGACCTGCATGGCGCGAAAGAGCGGAATGGCATTTATCATCAGGATGACGATAGCGGCCACAAGGATAGGAATGACCACTACCAGAATCCAGGAGAGTCCGACATCCTGGTTGAGCGCCAGAATAATCCCGGCAACCAGTGTGATCGGGGCAGTGATCATCATGTTCAGCATAACGATCGTCACCTGCTGTACTTGTGTTGTATCGTTCGTAGTGCGGGTGATCAGCGAGGATGTGCTTACGGCATCAAATTCGTGCAGCGAAAACTGCTCTACGCGGGTAAAAAGTTTGGCGCGGATGATCTTGCCAAAGCCGGTCGCCACCTTCGAAGAAAAGAAGATGCCCACGACCGCGGCAATGGTGCCACCCATTGTGACGAGCAGCATGAGACCGCCCACACGCCAGATGTAGCCGGTATCACCCTTCACAATGCCGTTATTCACGATATCCGCAAAGAGATTGGGCAGATATAAGTTTCCTAACGCCTGGGCTGCGGCCAGTATCACAACGAGCACCAGCACCGCTCGGTACGGTTTCATAAACCGCATTAATTTAATCATATGAATCCAACTCCATTCCAATTAACGATATATCGTATTCTCCTAATAATTATAACGATATATCGTATTCTGTCAAGGGGAAAAGGCTTATTATTGTGAATGCGCCAGATGTTCTTCGGGTTCGCGCTCCTGCTCGACAGGGATATTCTGGCCGACCCGCACGAACTCATCCAGTCCGTTGAGCAACGAGGCGCGCCCATCCGCGCTCATGGCCTGGAAGGCCGCGCGAATGCGTCTGATGAAATGCTGGTGCGCTTCCGTCAGGCTCTGGCGTCCAGCTTCGGTAAAGATGACAAAGACCTGGCGGCGATCCTGCTTATCGCGCTGACGTTCAACCAGGCCGCGCTTTTCGAGGCTATCGACTGTGCGCACCACCGTTGCGGGATCAAGCCCCATTTTGGTAGCAATCGAGCCAATGGTACAGGGTTCACCCTCGCACGATCTTTCGACCAGTCCCAGCACCATGTATTGTGTCGTGCTGAATCCATGCTGGTGCGCGTGTTTAAAGCCCGCGCCCAACACCTTGCGCAGACCTGAGAAGGTTGCAATAAAGCGTTCTGCCTGCTCATCCACCACTGTTTGTTTTTCAGAATTTATAGTTGCGTCTGTCATTATGCCTTTCGTTTATTATCAACAACTCATTGCCAGTAACAATGATTGTTGGTAACAATGATATGTACTACGAAAGAATATACCTCATAAGCGAAAGGATTGTCAAGGGCAATGCCTCACGCATTTTGTACGAAGATTTATAGCAATTTTCGTGAGTAAAATTAGATATTAGCTACATTGAGAGAATATGTATATAAAATGAACAGAACATAAAAATAAGCTTGACAATAAAATACAAATCAATTACACTTTATTCGACGCAATCTATGCGAGTGATTTCTACATCAGTTTTTCTCTCTCCTCGATCTGGTTTTCATCGGGCTTTTCCTGGCTTCCCATCATGGTCAACGCTATTTGCATCTTGTAGTGTGTTCATGTCTTCACAGAGATCTGGAAAGGAGAGATAATTGAGTATCACACAAAGAGGCTCACCAGATATGGGTGGGTCTCATCATCGTCATGTTGGTCACACACACTTTTGGGAACGCGCTATGTTGTCGCGCCGCCAGTTCATGGAAACAGCGGCAGGCGCTACCGGCGTTGTTCTCGTCTCAGGCTTCTGGATGCCAGGGAGAGCGCTGGCAGACAACGCTGCCCCAAAGCCCATTCCTGGAGGTATCCAGCCCTTTGGCCCAGGAACAGAGCTGTTCCACGTCTTCCCGATTGCTCCTGGCGTCGAGCTATCGACCATCACCGATTTTCATGGCTCGCTTGGAGGCGCTGAGGTTCAGGGAACAGGGACAGCTACAAACACGGACACTGGAGCCACTTCCTCGCTCCTCTTCGACGTGGATATGCGCTTCATGCAGGGGGCCTATATTGGGATGGATGGGGAAACGCACAGAGGAACCTTCTCCTTCATCTGACTGGATCTCTATCAGGGGCAGGTTGTCCCTACAAATCAGATCCACGACTTCGACCCTGGAATCGCAGCGAGTGGGTTATTCTGGACGGTACGTGTCCCCGATGAGCGTGTAGAGGTTGATCTTGATGATGCGACGGCATCCATGAGCCTCAGCGACGTGGAGGTACGCGACTTTTTCACCATCCCGAACGCATTAATGCACGGGAAATCGATCCCTGCGGATGTCTCTTTCCGTATGCACTGGCATGGCGTGAAGAGCCGTGTTCACCTCCACGACCCGGTGAACCACTTTGATGCCCGGTTGATCGAGGACACGGCTACCATCCAGTGGAGAGCGCGGGAGAAGGATTTTCTGTTTGTCTCCGACCCGGAGGCGACTTCGACCACGATCTTCGCCGCAATCGGGCAGGAGCGTAACGGGGTCTTTTTCTAGCTTGTAGCGGACGAGGACTCAGGTAGCGGCAGCAACATACCCTGTACCGATTAGTGGTACAGTAGTTTGGCAGAGCTTACCACACTCAGAAGACTCAATGTGGCTTCTGAGTGTGGTCTTGCCTTCTTCAAGCACACTACCAGGAACTTATTGTGGGTGATAGCGAGAAATGAGAAGAATGAATCTTTGGATGGTAAACGATGACGAACTGAGAGGAACTGTTTTGCGATGACTGCTGCAATTGCAATCGTATCTCCACTCGAAGCACAGATGTATCTCAATAACAGTGCTATCTGCACCATAGATGCGCGATCTTACGCAGATTATATTGCCGGGCATATACCCGGCGCGCGCTGGATGGGCTGGGAAGCATGGTGCGAGGAAGCGCCGGCTCATGCAGGACAGGTACTGGCACAGCCGGGGTACTGGGGAGTACTTAAAGAGGACACGACCGCATCACTGCAAGAATCGTTGAGGCAAGCAGGAGTGAGCGAAGAGCGCCCGGCGCTTGTATATGCTGATGGTCCCAGATCAAAGGGACGTGAAGCCCGTATCGCCTGGATGCTCCTGTACCTGGGAATACCCTCGGTATTGCTCCTCGATGGAGGTTGGAGTGGCTGGCTCAAACATGGCGGAAGCAGTGATGTAGCGATTCCATTACCCGAATACGGGCAGTTCCATATACGGGTTCAAGAATACCGGCGCGTCCGATTACGGGATTTGAGACAGGACTTGCAGGGCGATAGCTTGCCCCTCTTGATCGATGCGCGCTCACAGGCAGAATTTGCCGGCCATCGCCACGCCTATCAGCCGCGCATGGGCAGGCTGCCCGGCGCGATGCATATGCCCTATACCGGCTTATTTGATGAAAGCGGAAATTTTGTAACGAAAAACATCTACCTGCAATGTCTCCCGGCAGAGGCCAGAAATGCTGAGCGGTGCGTTACCTACTGTGAAGTTGGCGTGCGTTCCTGTCTCTTCGCGCTTCTCCACGAGCTTTATACAGGAAAAGTGGTCGCTAATTTCGATGGTTCATTCATGCAGTGGGCATTGGACAGTTCGCTGCCCGCCGAATCCGATACGGCGTGAAGAGTACGGCGACCGCAAGGGCAACCATGTCCGAATACATACTCTAACAATTGATCTGGTTGTGTCTCCCTGCCAGTACGATGTAATGTTTTACTATACATCTATTCGATCGCATTGAACCAGGCGCGTGAATTTGAGAGTGCGTGTAAGGCAGGAGTAAAAGAAAATGGCACATCTCGACCGTACTATCGGTATAGATATTGGGACATCCTCTGTTAAGGCTATTGCATTCGATGTGCGCATGAAAGAAATAACGCACGCGGCAGAGGAAGTAAAGTCACACCATGATGACGCGGGAGCCGCCGAACAGGACCCTCAAGCTGTCTACCAGTCGGTGGTGAATGTGCTGACCAGGACGGCTCAGGAAGCGCAGCGCCAGGGTTTCACGGTAGAGCGGGTGGGATTGAGCGCAGCCATGCACAGCCTGATCCCCGTTGCCGCCGATGGCACCAACCTGGGACCAGCTTTGACCTGGATGGATCTACGCGCCAGAGAGGAGGCCGCTGAGCTATGGAATAGTGATGATGGTAAGGCTGTATATGAGCGAACCGGTACGCCAATCCACCCCATGACGCCGCTGCTCAAAATGATGTGGATGCGCAAACACCAGCCCGAAATCTTCCAGAAGGCGGCCAAATTCGTCTCGCAGAAAGAGTGGATATGGCATCAATGGTTTGGAGAGTGGCGCGTTGATGCTTCAATTGCCAGCGCGACCGGACTGTATAATCTGCGTGAGGCGAACTGGGATGGCGGAGCGCTGGCGCTGGCCGGTATTGACGCTGCTAAACTCTCGACCATTGTGCCAACGACTTATATGAAGCAGGGCATCCGCGAACGACAATTGCTCCTGGCGGGCATCTTGCCGGAGACGACGTTCAATATCGGCGCGTCGGATGGCGTGCTGGCAAATCTGGGCGTGGGGGCTATTGGGAGCAATGTGATGGCGATGACCATTGGCACCAGTTGCGCCATTCGCACGGCCAGCGCAACGCCCGTCACCGACGCTCCCACGCGCGCGTTTTGTTATGTGTTGGACACTGACCGCTTTATCGTGGGTGGCCCCAGCAATAGCGGCGGCGTTGTGCTTGAATGGTTATATAACTCGGTGTTGAGCAGGAATCCTGCGGACCGCGACGAGCGGCGCTTCGTAGAAATGCTCACCGCCGCCGAAACGGTACAATGCGACGACTTGCTCTGCCTGCCATACGTGGCGGGAGAGCGCGCGCCCTTATGGAATGCTGACGCAACAGGCGTCTTCTTTGGCTTAAAGCTACATCATACCGGACCGCATTTAATGTGAGCAGCCGTCGAAGGCATCATCTTGAATGCCTACTGGATCGCGCTGGGGTTGTTTCACGAACTGGAGCAGCCGCGCCAGATCATCGCTTCCGGCAAAGTACTGGAGACTGAGTGGATTCGGCAGCTCGTCGCCGACATCTTCGGTATTCCTGTACAGTTCAAGGGCGCAATTGACGCTTCAGTCGCGGGCGCGGCCCTGCTGGCGAACATTGCGAGCGGCGACCAGACCTGGCAAGCCGTTGCGCACCAGCAGACAGCGGCGCACGATACTATCAAGCAACCGGCGCGGCACGATGCCTACGCCAGCAAGTTTGAGAGGTATCGCAACCTGTGCAACGCGGTGCTTCCTCAGTGGTAGTATAGCGAGTGGTAGCAGCATGGCGACCGACCGATGGACATGGCGACCGCGTAGATAGAGCAAGGCGACCGCCCGATGAGCAAGGCGACCGCGTAGATAGAGCAAGGCGACCGCAAGGGTCGCCTCTACTAAGAACGTCCGGTCTTTCAGAGCCGCGTCATAGTAGAGGCGACCCTTGCGGTCGCCTCATAGGCGTCAAGTTAAGAATTGATGAGGTAAACAATGGATCGGCCTGACAAGCGCATCGAAGCGCCACCTGAGTTCCAACTAGTGGCAGAAGAGCATCGTCATGCGACCGATGCTTCGCCGTTGCTGATGCCGCTTCTCAGGCCGATTCGTGCGCTGCTTATTCTAAGCTCATCCTTGCTTAACTTGACGCCTATGAGGCGACCCTTGCGGTCGCCTTGCTTCCTACTACTGTTGCTGGGGCGGCATTTGCTCCGGGTATTGTGGGGACTGCGTCTGGGGCGGCTCGTATTGTCCCGGTGGACGATACGAGGGCTGCTCAGGCTGATAGCCCTGCTGATAGGGTTGTTCCTGCTCCTGGGTCGGCTGAGGCTGACCATAGGGCTGGTACGGCTGGTTGTAGGGCGTCTGTTGCTGTGGCGGCTGGTAATACGGCGTCTGTTGCTGCGGCGGTTGCTGCCCTTGTTGCCACGAATTACCCATGTTCCTCATCGAATTCCAGTTCGTGCCAGAACTCTGGGTCACTGCCCGGATGACAAAAAGGGCCAGGGCAATGATGAGTACGACGACGAGGATCGGGAATATGACATGGAAAACAAACCAGGCCAGGGCGAAGCCGAATGGGAAGATGATCGGAAACGCTATTGGGATGATATGAGGGAAAAACCGAATCCCTCTGCGACGGTATGGCGGATATCTATTGTACATTTTTAATACTTCCTTTGTAGCTGTGAGGCAACTGCCTGATGCTCTCACACATGCTTTCAAATCGTATTGAAAACAGTCATGCTACATACTATACGGATGATGATGGCAAAGGGTTGTGAAGAAGACTTTGTACTTGCATTTGTAAGGCTTATACAATATTGTATGATAAGGGTTGAATTACATACAACTGAGCCATTACCGACCTGAGAGGAGTATTTCTCAATGCCATCCCTGCTTATTCAGCACTCGATGCTGCTTGTATCGATGGACGATAACGATACGCAATGGACCGATGGGGCCATCTATGTCACCGATAACGTGATCTCACAGATCGGCCCGACGCAGCAACTCCCGCAAAACGCGGATTATACGTTCGATGCGCAGGGGATGATTATTCTCCCAGGGTTGGTCAATACCCATCATCATTTTTACCAGACACTCACACGCAATCTGCCTGCCGCGCAGAACGCGAACCTTTTCAACTGGCTGCGCACGCTTTACCCGATCTGGGCGGGTATGACGCCGGAAGCCATTTCCGTCAGCACAAAAATCGCCCTGGCCGAGTTGATGCTTTCAGGCTGTACCACTGCGAGCGACCATACCTATATGTGGCCGAATGGAGCCAGGCTGGACGACCAGATCGCGGCGGCAAGCGAGATGGGCGCGCGGTTTCATGCTTCGCGCGGATCAATGTCGGTGGGAGAATCGAAAGGCGGCTTGCCGCCCGACTCGGTCGTGGAGGACGAAGATGCTATCCTGCGCGACTCGCGGCGCGTAATCGAAAGCTATCATGACGCGAGCAGGTATGCCATGCTGCGCATTGTGCTGGCCCCCTGCTCTCCATTCTCGGTGTCGCCAGCATTGATGCGCGAGAGCATCGCGCTGGCGCGTTCCTACGGCGTTCATTCACATACGCACCTGGCCGAAACGTTAGATGAGGAGACATATTGCACGGCTGAATTTGGTCGCACGCCCGTCGAACTGGCGGAAGACCTGGGCTGGGTCGGCCCCGATGTCTGGCACGCCCATATGGTGCATCCGCGAGCCGCAGAAATTACGCGGCTGGGGCAGACGCGGACGGGAGTGGCGCATTGTCCAAGTTCAAATATGCGCCTGGCATCGGGCATTGCGCCCATTCGCCGCCTGTGGGAAGCTGGCGCGCGTGTAGGACTGGGAGCGGACGGCTCGGCCTCCAACGATAGCTCGCATCTGCTGGCCGAGGCGCGACAGGCGCTGCTCTTGCAGCGCGTCACGGGCGATCCCGCCGCTCTGACCGCGAAAGAAGCGTTCTGGCTGGCAACACGCGGCGGCGCGGCCACATTAGGGCGTGACGATATTGGCTATCTCGCGCCCGGCATGGCCGCCGACTTCATCGGCTACCGCCTCGACACCCTCGACCTGGCCGGAGGAGCCGTCCACGACCCTTTAGCCTCACTGATTTTTTGCCACCCGCCAAAGGTCGATTTGAGCGTCATCAATGGGCGAGTCCGAGTACAGGATGGGCAACTGCTCGGCGTTGATCTGCCTGTACTGATTGAACGCCATAACGCTATCGCCGTTGCGCTTGTAAGAGGGGAATTGGCTTAAAATATGGAAATCTTCCCGACAGTCACTTGAGAGATGCAGAGAAGTGTGTCTGAGTTCAAGGCTCTCGTTTCACGTTCTTCCCGGAGACTACCGCCTGCAATTGCTCTTCCGTCACTTTTGCCGCACGCAAATCAGCCTCATCGAGGATCGCCCAGGTGAGTGTAGCCCCGCTCAAATCTGCTTCCTGCAAATTCGCATTCATCAAAGTAGCCTCAGTGAGCGTAGCTCCGCTCAAATCTGCTCCCTGCAAATTCGCATAACTGAGATTGGCTTTAGTGAGATCAACTCTCTGCAACTTCGCCCCACCCAGATCAGCGCCAGTGAGATTGGCTCCTCGCAGCTTTGCCTGAGAGAGCAGAGCCTGCGACAAGTTTGCTCTAAGAGCTGAATAGCGAACAGCTCCTACCTGAACCTGAACGGCGGAAGCGTCATGACCTGCTTTTTCTATCGCCATGCGAGCATCGCTTAGATCAGCGCCAGTGAGATTGGCTTCCCGTAAATTGACCCCTCTCAGGTCAGCTCTTATGAGGCTCGCCTGGGACAGATTGGCACCGGAGAGGTCGGCACGATACAATGTCGCATCACTGAGATTTGCTGCACTGAGATTCGCTTCCCTGAAATTCACGCGACTCAGATTCGCATGTGCTAACTGGATTTGAGGCAGTTCAATCTGCTGGAGGTCCGCCCCGACAAGACCAGTGCTTCCTCGCAAGGCATCGCCGATAAACGCCGCAGGCAGGCCGTTGTGACTGAAAAACTGCAACATGCTTGCCTGCTGATCGCCATTTAAGGTTTTCAACACCTGGCCCAGCCGGTGTTGTGCCACCTGTGAGATCTCTGGCTTGTCGGCCAGGAACGTGAGGAAGTAGGTCTGGAAGACCATCTCCTGAAGCATGGTCATCCATTGCTTCCCGGTCTTCTCCTGGGTGTACATTTGCCACGCCGTGATACTCAGACTGAACAACATGGCGAAGATGAGCGCGATCCAGAGCAGTTGCGAGGTTTTTCCTCCACTGGCAAGATTGAGGAGAAAGCCGATGAGCGCCCCAAGTAATCCAGAGAATACCGCCAGGGTCGAGGGATGGAATACGACCCGGCCCGCACTACCAGAACGTTTCATGCGCGATGACTCCTTTCCGACTTCCGAAAGTTGCTCGCAGAGCGTGTTTTGCAAAGACGAAGAGGTGAGCTTAGAGATCAGGTTATTCTGCGGTTCTCCCACCATCAACGGGAATGACCTGTCCCGTAATGTAGCTCGCGCCCTCGGAGGCCAGAAATAGCACGGCGGGGGCAAGTTCGCCTGGTTTGCCGATGCGTTTCATGGGCATGGCCTCGGCAACGATGGCTTCGGCGCGGTCGAGGATGGCTTCGGTCATGCGCGTTCTGAACATGGCGGGGGCGACGGCGTTGACGCGGATGCCGCGATTGGCCCATTCGATGGCGAAGGCGCGGGTGAGGTTGATGACGGCGGCTTTGCTGGCATTGTAGCCGACGGTATTTAATTGACCACCACCCATGCCGGCGATAGAGGCCACGTTGACGATTACGCCCTTGCCGCGTTCGAGCATGTGACGCCCGACGGCCTGCGACATCAGAAAAGTGCCGGTGATGTTGACATCTATAACCTGCTGCCAGTGGTCTAGCGGATGGCTCTCGGCTGGCGCACCCCACGTCTGCCCGGCATTGTTGACCAGTACATCGATCTTGCCACACTTCTCCAGCGCCTGCTGCACCGTCTGTTCCACAGAGGAGGCGTCCGCGACATCGCAGGTCATGGCGTAGGCGGAGATGGCGCGTTCTTTCAGAAATTTTTCGGCCTCAGTCAGCCATTGCTCGCGCCGCGCCGTGATGACCACCTGCGCGCCCGCGTAGCCGAAGGCGTGCGCGATTTCCAGACCCAGGCCACGCGAGCCACCCGTGACGAGGACGACTTCACCCTTAAAATCAAAGTTGACGGTACCCACTGACGCCTCCTGCTTGAAACTTACAAGATGCCATTACATTGACAGGCAACCATATTATGCAACGGACAGGCATACAGGCGCAATGAATAGACGTTGACGGAACAAGCGCGCCATCATGCTCGCTTTTTTAACAAGCGGCATCTAGCTGAATTTTTTTACAATGGCGCTGATCTCCCCCGCGATTTCCGCGAAAGCCGCCTGCTTGCGGTTGCCAAGTTCGGAGATAGCGCGGCCATTTTTAGGGTATCCCTGAATTTTAGCGAATGGAGTCTCTTCTAGCATGGCAACGGGACGGAGAAGAATTGGGATGACGGTAGCGACCTGTGACTCATGCCTTTCCATAGCTCGACTCGATTCATACATACATGCGTCAGAGGCCATGTAATCTGAACTGAAAAACAGGAGAATGATGCGCGCGGCATTGAGATGTTTCGTCACTTCAGTACGCACCTCTTGCCCGCCGAACACTTTGCCGAGATCCCACTCGCTAATGCGATTCTGGCTTCGTAAAACCGCGAGCTGCTTCTTGAGCTGCTCTACCAAAACCTCATCTTCCCTCACATGCGCAAAGGAATAATAGATTTCCAGAGGGAGAGAGGGAAGGGCTTGAGCGGTTTTGGATGGCGATGGTAATGGGGATACAGGCTCAGATGTTTCCCCAGGCCGATCTTTAGCGGGTTGACGCGAGCTATCCAGTTGCGCGAGTACTTCGAAAGCAAAGGCTGCGGCATGGCTGGATGCTTTCTCCTGCGAGCCTTGCGCGTCGTATTTGTTTTTATTATCGAGGAGATCAGAAATGCCACGAATAATCAATGCCTGGACATGTTCATTGGCGCGCGCCGCTTCGAGAAATCCGCGCCCTTCCATTTCGACGGCGAGGGTATCGTTATAGTTCTTTTGCAAAAATTGAAACAGGTCGTTACTGGTTGATGCAATGACCTTCTCACCAGCAGCGATAGGCCCAACGAGCGCGCGCGGTGCTGGCACTGGTACTTGAGCAGAGCCTGCTATTCTTTGCAACCAGTTCTTTTTACGCGCCTCGGCCTTCGCTCGCTCCGTCAGGCGAAAGCTGGACATACCAACTTCGGGGCGCACTAAAAATCCCGTGTCATGCACCTTGCCCGATTCGTAGCCATAAGCTTTTGTCACAGCTACCACATCACCAATCTGCGCATCTTTTACGCCGCCCGCGACGCCCACAAACAGAATCACCTCGGGAGCAAAATAGGCGATGGCACGTTCTACGGCGGCGGCAGACGCGGAGTTGCCTGCTCCAACCTGGCCGATCAATACGTCCCAGGTGCGCCCGTTAGCAGAAAAGTTCCCTCTATCATAAATACTGCCATGATACACTTCTTCATGAATGTCACTCAGATGTTCACGCACCGCCATAAATTCCACTTCAATAGCCGTCAGAATCACCGCCCGGCCTGTGGATGTTACATTCGACATACTACGCTCCTTCTTAAAATATCCTGAGAAGACTCACCATCCATTGACAGTAAACGCTGCCCAGTAATGGGGATTGGCAAACGGGCGCAAGGTTGGGTTCTGCTCGGCCAGGGATTGATAGGCACTCGCCTGCATAAATAGCTCATCCTTGCCTCGCAGCGTAGACTGCCGGTAACACCGCTCAGCATACGCCGCGACATCTCTGATACTTAACTCGCGCAGCCATAGCTGAGCTTCTTGCAGCGCCGCCGCAATGTCCATTTTCTCAACAAGGTGCTGGCGATAAAACCGTTCCATCAGGAGCGCTGTGGAAAGGTCTGAAACAGACCACAGGCTGCTGACTACGCACGGTGCGCCAGCGAGCAAGAAGCCAGCCGGGATACCTACATATTCCGCCGGACTTCCCTGTAAAATATCGGTGATGCCGGTTTCACATGCCGAGAGCGTCACCAGCCGCGCAGCCGAGAGGTCAACTTCTCCCTGCTGCAAGTCGGCCAGCGTCAGGCGACCATCAACCAGACTCAGCCCGGAGGCCGGTGGGTCGTCCCAATTGTAGTTGCCATGACAGGAGAAATGCACATAGGAACGCCCGCGCATTCCCGCAAGCACACGTTCTTTCACGCCGGCTTGCTCCACATCAACGGTGCTTTGCGCGAAGAGCCGGGCTATGGCTTCCCCCTCTACCGGTGTAAAGGGGAGCCTGGGGCCTTTTCCGGGATTGATGAGCGCATACAGTTCAGGTTTCACTTCCTGCGTGGCCCTGGCGCGCGCACCTGCCAGCACTTCGATGGAGGGAGCGTAGCTGACCTTGTAGCGATCACACAGCAGGTTCGCGTCGCTGCCAGGGAGCGGGACGGCGTGCAGTGGAAGCAGGAAAAGTTCCGCCGAAGGCAACAAAACGATACGTTCGATTTCAGCAGGTATGGCCGGCAAAAGAGGCGCAATTAATCGCTCGCCTGACTCCGCCAGCACCCGCGTAATTGTTTCCTGCCAGGCATTGAAGCTGGCAGCAGTCTGTTCATCGAGGTGACGATTATAGGCTACGAGCCAGCCGCCGACCGGCTGCCCACCAGCATTTTGCTCGATCAAAAGCTGGCGCAAGTCTGTTTGTGTAAAGGCCGGTACCTCAACCACCGAGACTGCCAGTTGATCGCGCTGGCTCATGATAAAAGCCTTACTTCCCTGCTCTGTGATACATAAAGCCAGTAAGGCCGTATGCGTATCTGAAAGTTGGGCCGCAATCGTGGCGCGGTCGATTGCTTCTAAAAAACGCGGGGCATGGACACGCACATGTTCAATTGCCGTATCCAATTCCCGGTAGGTTGCCCTCACGGCCTGTATATGCGCCTCATAAGCCTGCAATGGGTCGGTCATCTCCATGCTTACAGGGGCCTGTCCGGCTTGCGCGGCGCGCACAGCAGCCCCCGCCTGCTGGAACGTGTCCCAAATCTCGTCAGGAACGCGAGGCGGACGGGGAACGCGCAGGCGCAAGGCTTCGGTCAGCAGTCGAGTTTTCCCTTGCTCCAGGATAAGCAGAGCCTCGGTCGTCTCCCCACAACGCACGGCAGCGAAAGCGGCATTGGGATAGAGGGTGGAGTTTTTGAATACCTCCGCCGATTTGCTTTCAGTGGAAAGCCCGGCCCGGTAGAGTTGCTCGCCAGCATGCATCGCTTTACGATAGGCACGTAACGCCTCATCCCACGCTCCCTGCGCAAAGTGCAGATCAGCCAGGTTGTGGGCAGTCCCACGATAGGCAAATGGTTCAGCCTCCGGTGTTAAGAAGCGCAGGGCTTCCTCGTAACAGTGGACAGCCCTGGCCAGGTTGCTCGTTCGATTCCCGTTTGGTAGCTCTTTGCAGGCGGTTGCCAGATTGTTCTGAATTGCTGCATAGGCCAGGGGATCGGTTTCGGGCGTCAAGAAACGCAACGCCTCTTTATAGCACAGGATGGACTGGGTCAGGTTTGTCGCTCGATTTCCGGTCGGCAAATCACGGTAGGCATTGCCAAGGTTGTGTTCGATTCTGGCATAGAGAAAAGGAGCGACCTCAGGCGTCCAGAAGCGCAGGGCTTCTCTGTAACACTGGATGGCCTGCGGCAAATTGATTGCCCGGTCGCTGACGGGCAGATTGCAGAGGGCAACTCCCAGGTTGTTCTGAGTTTCAGCATACTTCAGGCGGTCAGTTCCAGGCGTCCGAAAGCGCAGAGCTTCTTTGTAGCACTGGATGGCCTGCGCAAGATTGGCTTCCCGATCTCCTGTCGGCAAATCCACGTAAGTTACCCCCAGGTTATTCTGGACGGCAGCATACTCAAGCGGGGCGACATCGGGTGTCCAGAAGCGCAAAGCTTCCCAGTAGCACTCGATGGCCCGCGTCATATTGGCCGCGCGATCCCCGGTTGGCAGATCTCCGAGGACATTGCCCAGGTTGCTCATGGTTCTGGCATACTCATAAGGAGCGACTTCGGGCGTCCAGAAGCGCAAAGCTTCCTTGTAGCACTCGATGGCTTTCGCCAGGTTGCTCGCCCGTTTTCCCACGGGCAGATTACGGTAGGCAATCCCCAGATTGCTCTGAGTTGTAGCATAGAAAGCAGGAGCCTCTTCGGGCTGTAATCGCGCTATAATCTGCTCATACACCTCGATGAGCAGCATGAACGCTCGTGGGTCGCGCTGGCACAAAGCTCCCAGTTCTCTCACTTTGCAAATATCAGCCTCAAAGCCAGGGGGTATAGCGGCTCCTTGCCTCTGGTCGAGCTGCCCGGCGTGTTTTTGCGCGTTTGCCAACAACCTGCGCCACTTATCCATATCTTATCTTACCTTCTTCGCATTCCGCTCCAAATAAACAACCATGTCCACTACCAATCAAATACCCGCTCTATTGCTTACCGTTTTTTGTCCTTCGACTTTTCAGGGGTAATCCAGTTCTATTGAAAAAACACTTCGCTCATGCGTAGTTGCCGAATAGTATATAATACATGCCTGTAAATGTAAAATAAGTAGTAGATAAATTTTAAGGGGGGACATTACCTGTGGCAACACCGGAGAAACGCTGGAATCTATTCGCACGCGAACTCGAGGACATTCTGGCAGGGCATCAATGCGCTATCGGCCAGTTGGAGGAGCAGGCTGGCATCCACCGCGAGAAAGTTCGGCGGCTCAAACAATCGCTGCTTATTCCCAAAAACTTTCCAGTTCTCAATACGGATGAGATGGAAGCGGTGAGCGAGAAATTGCACCTCAGCTATACTGAAATCTTGCGTTTACGCGCCGCCATTCTGGCAACTTCTATCGAGCGAGTATTGATGGACCGCATCGGCCCGCATGATGCTCTGGCGGCAGCAGAACAAATGTTGCCCCTCATCATCAGAGCCATGCAGGAGCAGGTCAACAGTATCACAGGCATGGGCGCGATGAGAAGAGAAGACACCATTGCGAGCGATTATGATGAGAACGACCTGGCGCTCGAATCCGCCATAGAAGCCATAGACAAGGGTACCATCGCGCTTCACCTCAGCTACAGCGTCTCCTCGCATAGCGAACGTATCGACCGCGCGCGGGAAGCTCGCCATCATTTCGAGGTTGCGCAGGCAGAACTGGGCGAGGTAGACGACGATATTTACATGCTGGCCTCCTGGAAATATTGCCATAACGAGGCAGGGAACAGGCTTGTCGAGGCCAACGAGCGGCTGGAAGATCTCGGCGAATAAGCCATGATGATCGACAATGTTGCATGAAGCAGGGGATACAGTATGACATCTAGCGGAGCGCCCACCACAGGCATCACAATCTATTTCGCCTTCGCGCGTGAAGATGAGGCGATACAGAAAAAACTGGAAAAGCAGTTCAGTTCCTTAAAGCGCTCTCACGGCATCACCTGCTGGCATAGATACATGGTTTCCGGTGGCGAAGAGGTACGGCGCGAAGTTGAGGAGCATTTGCAATGCGCCAGCGTTATCCTGCTGCTCATCAGCCCGGATTATCTTAACTCCGGCAAATGGTATGAGCTGGAAATAGAGAAAGCCATGCAGAGGTCTGAGGCAGGAAGCGCGCACGTTGTGCCAATCATTATCCGTCCCACCTATGGCTGGCAAGAGGCACCATTCGACAAACTCCAGCCATTACCCAAAAATGTTGAGCAGAGCGATGCAGGAATACGCTATGAGCGGGACTACAAAAAAATAGCTGAAGACATCGGCACTATTGTTAAATCCCTACAACCCGGCGCATCCAGATACAGGCAAATCAGCCCATTTATGGCGCGTTCTTTCCCCCCTGCGTTCTCTCCTTTCGTTCAGAAACGTTCAAAGGTCGTGCAGCAGGTTTACAGGCGTCTGACACAGCCAGATACGAGCGCACTGGCACTGACCGGCATCGGCGGCGCGGGCAAATCAACGCTGGCTAACCTGGTATATCATCATGCGCAAAAACAGCTTGCGGCAGGAGAAGGACCATTTACCGCCGCACCGGTCTGGCTTGAAATCAATCCATCTTTCACAATGAATGATCTTATGGCAGGCATATTTAATGCACTGGAGATTCCTCGCGCCGGCAAAGAGATGCTTCTCCCGCAGGAACAGGCGATGATACTCTTTAATACGCTCAACAGTACGCAGGCGCGTTTAATCGTACTCGATCAGTTTGAACATTTCATCGACGCGCGGACGCGCGAGGTGAGTCCTGAATATCCGGGGGTACAGGAATGGCTTTCCCTGCTTAACCGGAATACATGCGCCTGCCGCATATTGCTGACCAGCCGATTGAATCTAGATGTTCTTGACGCCTCGCATGTACAGAATTTCTCCG
>DASTKD010000018.1:0-6012 GCA_035716135.1 Ktedonobacteraceae bacterium | reverse complement strand
AGGCGACCCTCGCGGTCGCCTTCCTATTCCACCAAACATTCATTCGCTGCTCGTCATATTGAGTATAGCCGCCTCCTGCCCTGTACCGGATGTGCTTGTAGTCATCTTCAGGGCCACAGATTTTCAGGCATGACCACCCGTGACTCAAGTCATGGATCATGCTGCTCTTTTCCCACCTTCTTCACATCCTCATGCCAGCCAGCTATGCTATAATTTCAGGAAAGAGAGGTTCGTAACGCGCTGGATCGCATCCTTACAAATTGCGCGAGGGATAGAATGCATGTCCGGTCTGCCATCAACTAAAGAACGAGAAGAACATGCCTTGTACAGGCTCAGTACAGGGGTTCCTTACTTCACGCTCATCATCGGCTACCTGATCGCAATTTTGACTACGGCTCACCTGACGCTACCCGGCTTCCTGGTGTTTACCGCTCTACAAGTATGCTACTGTGTCGTACTCTGGTGGATGTTGCGCAATATCTGGCGCGGTTTGCGGGCATGGCAATTCGTTCCGGCGGTACTGCTGCTGGCAGGTCTAACAGAAATGGTGGGCCTGCTGCCCCTCATGGGCGTCCAGTGGGACTGGCTGCTCTTCCTGGTCACGATCGCTATCTTCTTCACGATATTTCCAGCGCCCGTAGCCATTGGCAGCGGCATTTTTCTTTACGCATTGATGACGCTCAACCTGTTTGTGATAAATAACTGGAACTGGCCTCTGATCTACCCCGCGCTAGTAGAACTACTTCCGGCTTTCGCCTTCGTGGCCGTTTTCTCCCTGGCTCTGCGCGTACAGGAGGAACAGAGGGATCGCGCCGAACGTCTCTTGCGCCAGCTTGAGGAATCAAACGCCGAGTTAGAGCAAGCGCACCGGCGGTTGCAGGAGTATGCGGACGAAGTAGAGGAATTGGCGATTGTGCGCGAGCGCACGCGACTGGCGCGCGAAATCCACGATATACTGGGCCATCACCTGTCGATTTTGAGCATTCAACTCGAAACTATCAGCAAGTTGCAGGAACGCGATCCCGCGCGGGCTGCCATCGAGATTACGGACGCGCGTCGCATCGCCGCGCAATCGATGCAGGAGGTGCGCAACGCGGTCGCAACCCTGCGCCCCGCCAGCATTACGACCCTGAGCCTCACCGAGGCGCTGGCACAGCCTGGCAAAGAATTCGAACACAATTCCCCGGCCACCGCCTTAACCCTCGATTTTGAGACGGAATTGCCAGCGCTCCCGCCCGATATTTCGGTTGCGCTCTACCGGGCCGTGCAAGAGGCGCTTACCAATATTCGCAAACACGCCCAGGCTAGCAAAGCCCTGGTGCGCCTGCGCTACGAAGAAGGGGTTATTGAACTGCTGGTGCAGGACAATGGTCAGGGCGCTTCCAGGGATGCTACACAGCAGGGAGGAGGTTTCGGGCTGATCGGATTGCGCGAGCGTATCGAACTGCTGGGCGGACAGGTATGCTATGGTCCGGCTGAGCAGGGCGGCTATCGTGTAACGGTGCGTGTGCCTGGACCTCCGTCTTCAGAGATGCCATCTCTGACAAGCCCGACAAGAAGTGAGCAATAGACAATCAGGTAATTTTCGTAAGGAGATGTGGCATGGCCCAACGCATCCGCATTATGATCGTTGATGACCAGACGCTTGTACGCGAAGGTTTACGCAAACTGCTCGAATTGGAGCCAGATTTTGAGGTAGCCGCTATGGCCGCCGACGGCGAAGCTGCGCTGACCCTTGTCGAGCGTCTGTATGCACAGTCAACGCCGCCTGATGTCATTTTAATGGATATCCGTATGCCTCGCGTGGATGGCATCGCGGCGACCAGAGCTATCAAGCATCGCTGGCCCGATACGCACATTGTCATACTTACCACCTTCGACGATACAGAACTGATTCATGCCGGTCTGCACGCTGGCGCGCTGGGCTACTCGCTCAAGGACATCACTTCTGAAGAGCTGGCGATGACGGTACGCACGGCTGCGCGCGGCCAGGTGCTGTTACAACCGGATATTGCCAGCAAAGTCTTCTCCGCCCTCGCGCCTGCCAGACCATCTCCTCCTGCTCAAAACTTCTCTGCCGGGTCCGCCTCTACCCCAACGTACATCGACCCTGCAACCAGCATTGAGCAACTGACCGAACGCGAGCGCGAGATACTCGCCCTTGTCGCCAGGGGCGCGTCCAATCGCCAGATCGCCGAGAACCTCTATCTTACAGAGGGAACAGTCAAAAATCACATGAGTAATATCCTCAGCAAACTGGGCGTGCGAGACCGCACCCAGGCAGCTATTAAAGCAAAAGAACTGGGGCTGTAAACGCGCTCATCCGTATCAACCGGCTCAGTTGTGATATGATGTCCAGTGCTACAGTTCATGTCATTTATTTGCAGTGTGTGAGCCAGAAAGTAGGCGACTCCTGGAGGAGTGTTCAAAACGAAGGAGAACCGATTATGGTGAGCTTTTCCAAAGTCAGCACGAGCGTCAGCACTGGCGAGGTCGCCGGATTTTACGATCCCCGGTTCGAGCGAGTAGCCGGGGAGTTCGTCAAAAACTTCCAGGAAAGAGGCGAAGTAGGTGCCTCGGTCTCCATCACTATTGAAGGTGAAAGGGTCGTTGACCTGTGGGGAGGGAGCGCAGACCCGGTTTCTAATCGGCCCTGGACGGAAGATACCATGACTCTTGTATGGTCCTCAACGAAGGGCGCTGTTGCCCTGTGCGCTCACATGCTTGTTTCGCGCGGCCTGCTTGACCCGGAAGCTCCGGTAGCGCGTTACTGGCCGGAATTTGCTCAGGCCGGCAAAGAGAATATCCCCGTAAAGATGCTGCTCAATCACCAGGCTGGCCTCGCGGCTATCAGTACACCCTTGCCTGACGGGGCGTTTTCCAAGTGGGAATTGATGATCAACGCTCTTGAGCAACAGCAACCTTTGTGGGAACCAGGAACCATGCAGGGATACCACTTATTTACGTTCGGCTGGTTGGTTGGAGAAGTCGTGCGCAGGATTTCTGGTAAATCGTTGGGGACATTCTTCCGTGAGGAAGTGGCAGAGCCACTGGGCCTCGATTTCTGGATCGGTTTGCCGCAAGCGCTGGAAGAGCGAACATCCCTGGTAATACCGGCGGCCCCTCCCGATCCAAACGGGCCAATCCCTCCGTTCTATCTCAAAGCAATGACGGACCCCGTTTCGATTCAATCGGTAGGATTGTTCAATACCGGTGGGTATATGATGCCAGGGCCAGATGGCGTAATGGGCTTCAATCTACGGGCATCGCGTGCCGCCGAAATTGGCGCTGCCGGTGGCGTAGCCAACGGACGGGGACTGGCCGGTATGTATGCGCCACTTGCTAATGGCGGAAGCCTCAAAGGTGTCAACCTCGTAAACCGCGACGCGCTGGCGCGTATGGCCGCCGTCTCCTCGGCGACCAGTGTGAATGTAATGCTGCTTGCTCCCACCCGCTTCACGCTCGGCTTCGCGAAATCGATAGACAACCGGCGCGTGCCAGGCTGTGGCGAGGACGACAGCTTGATCCTTTCCGAAGAGGCATTTGGACACCCCGGTTCTGGAGGCTCCATCGGATTTGCCGACCCGGCGGAGAGAATGTCATTCGGCTACGTAATGAACCAGATGGGTCCCGGCCTGGGACTCAACGCCAGAGGCCAGAGCCTTGTAGACGCGGCCTATCTCTCTCTCGGCTACACCTCCAACGCTTCGGGAGCCTGGATCAAATAAGAGCAACGTAACCGGTCGTCTCTACTGGTTGAATGCAGCATAAAGGGAGCATGATCGTGAATACCGAGAGCCATGATGGGGCAGGAAAATCGTCTATCCCCATGACGAGGGCAGATGTTGAACGGCTTCAAAAGAACGTCGCGCATCCGGCAAGGCTTGATCTACATTCGCAAAATTTGCAACGTATTGATCTCTCCTATATGGATTTACAGGGCGCAAATTTGCAGGGAGCCGATTTGCAAGCTGCCTATCTGCGTGGAACCAACCTGAGCGATGCGCATCTGCAAGGAGCGAATCTGAGTGAGGCTGATCTTGACGGGGCCGATTTGAGCCAGGCGCACCTGGGCGAGAACGAAGCGAACCGTGTAATGCTTCGCCATACAAAGCTCAGCTACGCGACACTCAGAAAGCTCGATCTGCGCGGATTTGATCTAACAGGCCTCGACCTGCGCAATGCTGACCTGAACGAAACAGATCTGCGCGGGGCGATACTGCTTAAAGCAGATTTGCAGGGGGCAGATTTGAGTACAGCGCTCTTGAACGGCCCCGAATTGCGCGGAGCCATCTTGCATCGCTGGCATCGCGCGGCGTTTTGGGGTAACGAGGGAAGGCAGATGATCCAGGGCAAGCTTGAGAGCAAATCAGCAGAAAAGTAAAGGGAGCGACCTGCATATTTCGTGTCTTGGAAAGGAGGATACCATGCTTCGTACATTTCTCACTACTTCCTGGCATTTCCGCTACCCCATCATCGGCGCTCCGATGGCGGGCGTGGCACGCGGACGCCTGGCGCGGGCCGTCTCACAGGCGGGAGGGCTGGGCATGATCGGTATTGGGAGCAAAGAATCGGTTGAGCTTATCGAGCGAGAGGCGAATATCGCGCGCGGGAACGATTCGACGCCCTTTGGCATCGGTCTGATGGCCTGGGCTATCGAAGCGCGCCCTGAATTGCTCCAGGCCGCTATCCAGACAAATCCTTTTCTCATCTCCATCTCATTTGGCTCCCCCGCGCCCTATGTGGAGAGGCTGCGCCAGCAAAACATCTTTCTTGCCACCCAGGTTCATTCACGAGCCGAAGCGATTCATGCCGCGCAAGCCGGAGTTGATCTCATCGTTGCCCAGGGAACCGAGGCCGGAGGACACACGGGACAGGTGGGTACGCTGCCGCTGCTCCAAATTGTGCTTGACGCCGTTCAAATACCTGTAGTGGCTGCTGGAGGCATCGCTACGCCGCGAGGAGTGGTCGCCGCTCTCGCTGCCGGCGCGCAGGGCGTCTGGGTGGGAACCTGTCTGCTTGCCTGTCCCGAATGCGAAAACACTGAGCAGGCGCGCGCTCATATTGTGCAGGCCCAGGAAACGGACACCGTTCTCACGCGCGCCTTCGACGTGGCGCAGGGACTTGCCTGGCCCCCACAATTCCCTGGTCGCGCCCTGCGCAACCGCTTTACTGACCAGTGGCACCAGCAGGTAGATGAACTTACGCAAGACCAGGATGCGCGTCAACAGCTTGCTGAGGCTGTCGCAAACAAGAATTACGACCTCGCCTACATGTATGCAGGAGAAGCCGTCGGCCTGGTAACGCAACAGCGGCCCGCCGCCGAGGTCATTCAACAATTGGGAGAAGGCGCGGAACAACTACTACGCGAGCGGTATCGTATCTTGATTGAGTGAAGCAAAAGAGGGCGTACTGCCTCCTCATAGAAACGGCGGCTCAGGTCGCGTCCTGGAAGAAATGCAGTCATGCCCTCACTCTTACTTTCGTATCGTTGTTACGGTACCAGTACAGCTTTGCCCAGCACCTTACGATTCAACATGTCATACAGCGCGTCGGCGGCTCGTTCGAGCGGATAGGTGGCCGAAATATGTGGCTTCAATATGCCCTGTGAAAGCCAGTTCATCAACTCTTTGAGGTTTTCCTGGTTGCGCTGCGGTTCGCGCTCGGTAAATGCGCCCCAAAAGACGCCCACAATCGAGCAGCCCTTGAGCAGCGTCAGATTCAGCGGGATGCGTGGAATTTCGCCGCCCGCGAAGCCCACCACCAAAAAACGCCCTTTCCATGCCATGCTGCGCAATGCTGGCTCCGAATAGCTGCCGCCAACCGGATCAAAAATCACATCCACGCCTTTGCCATCCGTAATCTGTTTGATGCGTTCGCGCAAATCTTCACGGGCATAATTAATGACCTCGCTTGCGCCATGCTGCCGGCATACCGCCAGCTTCTCGTCACTGGATGCCGCCGCGATTACGCGCGCGCCCAGTTGCTTGCCAATCTCTATAGCGGCGATGC